>CAZRXJ010000415.1:0-2977 GCA_964604025.1 uncultured Saprospiraceae bacterium
CACCGAGGGCATCACCAAACTTACTGACTTGAAGGTAGGCTCCAATGGTAGTAACTATTTCTACGATCTGTCCATCATCGTAATACTTCTTTACCTCGTTCCAAACGGAGGAAGGAATGTTTTCTGGATTCAGCATTATATGTCCACATAAATCCAAAATGGCGACCTCATTTGGTTTATAATGTGTGCTGGTTTGATATTCCACTCCAACTATATCTGCTTGTTTCTCTCTTGAAACTCCAACACGTTCGGCAACCGCTTCATGTTGTGTGACGCAGTAAAAGCAATCTCCCATTTTTGTTGCTTTCAGAATTAAGAGTTCTTTATCATACCAAGTAACTTGACCTTCTGACAATATTTCAAAGAAAATGTCCCACATTTTTTGCGACATCTCAGGTGCATGCCCTGTGATTTTAAAAATATTAAGAATCATTTCGAATCGAGCTTTTGCATCATCACATACTTTCTTTTGTATAGGATGAGCATCCTCGTATTCTATGTAAGGTAAATGTGCCATAACATAATTGTTTGTATAACTAAGCAAGTGCTTAGTTATAGGTTAAAAAAATTACTCTACTTTTTGTATTGAATTTTTGACATATTCTTTCAGTTGTTTAGTCGTCATATGTTGATTCATGATTGAAATACTTTGTGTTATACCGATTAGGAATTTTACCTCTTTCCTTATGTTAGCATTTGTTGATATGCTTCCTTGCTGAACACTATTTTTCAAAGCCTTTTTATATGAGATTTCCATCATAGAAATAAAGTCATCGATAGTGGACTTTATATTCTTATCAAAGTTGTTATAATTAAGAATAGATCTGACCATGAGACAACTTTGAGGAATTTTATTGGTAATCATGTCCATTCCAAATTTTGTCAAGAATACTTCGATATCCGAAATATTACAATCTTGTGCATTAAATGGTCTTAAGTAATTTTCTTTGAGTAGGTCTATGTAACGATTCAGTACAATTCGGTAAAGATTGGATTTGCTTTTGAAGCTTGAGTATATAGAAAATTGATTTATACCCATCTCTTTTTCCAACAATCGAATTGAGGTGTTTTGGTACCCATTATTCCAAAAGCAAGTTAGTGCTGATTGTATAACATCTTCTTCATTATATGATTTTAATCTTCCCATTGCTTAAATCTAAGCAATTGTTTAGTTATTTCAAAATGAAGCATGACAATTTTATAATTGGGATTTTCTTGATCTCTTTAATCGAGCTAAACCTACCTATTCGGCAGACAGATTGGTCTTGACAATTCTAATTACGCCTAGGAATCAAAGTTGTCGGATAAGCTACAATGCTCTCATGTCCATCTGCAGAAATACTTGATACACCAAATAAGAAATTATCAATCACAATTCCTTCGAGTGTAAAGTCATTGACCTTACCGACAAATCGACTATGTTCCCATTGAGGTGCAGTTGTCTCTCTCCAGTAGACTTTATATCCAATGATGTGCTCATCGTTACTTGCATCCCACATCAATCTTGTAGACGGTCTGACTGCTCCACCGATCATTAGTCCTTTAGGCGGTTCTGGTGCCCACGCGATGGCTGCAAGGTTGATAGCATTTACGGCAGTGAGCTTAGCTGTATAATCAAAATCAACACCTGATATCACATCTCCATATGCTATGCCATCTTCCGTCCTGAGGTCTTGATGTTGCATATTATAATTCTCATGTGCCTCCATGATTCTTATGCCCGCGAATCCTTCATCGTTAAATGGTCTATGATGGCCACCTCTACCAAACCTATCCAAGCGATATATCAACATGGGATTCATCTCAGGCATATAAGTACTGGTCATGCGATGTACATACCTCGCGAGTTGTCGTGATATACCATCTACTTCTCCTCCATAAAACCTTTTCCAGATCCTCTTTTGCTCGTTTTCGCCTGGTGAAGCTGACTCACTAAATATTCTAAATGATCGATTGTCTATGACGCCATCGATACCATGGATATTGCCAATCATATCATTGTTCAAAATACCAATGACGTTCCAACCCATCTCCTTGATCTTCTTAGCCATGATCTTTCCGCCAAAGAGTCCCTGCTCTTCTCCACTCAGGCCAACAAATATGATGCTATGAGGGAAGTCATATCCAGATAGCACTCTTGCTGCTTCTATCACTCCTGCCATACCTGTAGCATTGTCGTTCGCTCCAGGACTCTCAGAAGTACCATCAAGTGGATCACTTACTCTGCTATCTATATCACCAGACATGATGATGTAGTTGTTAGGATAAAGAGAACCTCGCTTTATGGCTAGTACATTGACGATCTCCGTTCTGACTGGGATCCGTCGACTCTCACCTTCTTCTATGATACCACTCATATAAGACACCTCCAGGCATCCATTACAATCTGCAGATACGCGATCTAACTCAGACTTGATCCATCGACGTGCCGCACCGATACCTCTGGTCTGAGAGACAGTATCTGAGAGCGTATGACGTGTACCAAAATCTACCAATGTTTGGATATCCTCTTGTAGTCGATCAGGAGAGACAGACTTTATAATGTCAAAGACTCTCAGATCTGTCGCGGCTGGTACATTCTGTGCATAGATTGTGGTAGTTAAAGTAAAAACCAAGAGTAAACCATAAGAAAAGATCTTAAGTCCTGCGTTTACTTTGCTGTCCCCACATATGGTGAATTTGTTCATCATGTTCATATCCTAAGTTAGCTGCAATTAACTAAAAAAATAATTGATAATAACAATTATGAAACCAGTTGCTATGCCACTTTGTAGCATAGCGACCTCTAAAAAACTAAAGATTGAGAAAAGTCACGATCGTATTAACACTAGTATTTGCATGGACACAATGCTTAGGACAGAATCTAATAGAAAGAACAAAACAAGGACTTAGCGTCCATAGTACCGAGGAGCCCAATCGTCTATCACAAGAAGTGAGCAAACTGAAGACGCATAGTCCAATCGACATATTTTCATGG
>CAZRXJ010000416.1:0-2959 GCA_964604025.1 uncultured Saprospiraceae bacterium
AAGAGCGACTCTCCTACGATCTTAGTTTCTAATTTCTTAGGGACACCTACTTTTTTCAATATACCAAGCACTGCTATAGGATCAGTAGGGGAGATGAGTGCACCAAAAAGTAAGCAATGGATAAAGTTAATATTCAATCCAAGTCCAGCCAGTAGATAAAACATGGTCCCACCGATCAAAAAAGTAGAAAGGAGAACTCCAAAGGTTGCAAAGGCTAAAATCGGTCCTTGCTGTACTTTGAGTTGATCAAAATTGGTATGTAACGCTCCCGCGAATAACAAAAAACTAAGTAAGATCTCAAGTAATACCGTACTAAAGTCGATCTGTGTGATAATATCTGCTAATGGGTTGGTCAATGAAGGATTTATCCATCCTGCCATCGTCAAGATCATACACATCGCAATGGTGATGACCATCGCTCCTATCGTATAAGGAAGCTTAACAAACCTCTGATTGATGTAAGCGAAGGCTGCAGATACGACCACAAGGATCGTGATGATATTAAATAATTCCATAATGTAAAGGTAGTAAAGATCTTGGTTGGCTTTTCTTTATAGCACCGCTCATCTTGGACTATGTTCAAAGTATGAACAGGCAGTAGCCCAATTTTCAAGAGCTTCTAATAATGATATCGACATGAAATGATGATGACAGTTTCATCCTGAACAAAATATATTAATCTATGCTCTCGATTAAGCCTCTTTGACCAATATCCTTTGTAATTACCGACAAGGCGTTCTGGTTTACCAATTCCAGAAAAGGGATTTCTAAGTGTGTCTTTGATAATAACATTGAGCTTTTTAAAAACGGCTTTGTCCGTTCTTTGCCAATAGCTGTAATCTTCCCATGCTGTGACATGCCAAGAAAGTATCTTCACAATAATAATTGATGACTAACGCGATTGATGTTCTTTTCGACATCCTTCATGGCTTTTTCTATTCTCTCTTTATTCTTTTTTGAAGTTTGCAGATATAGCGTTTCTTGAATACTATTAAAAGAACGCAGTGATATTAAAACGACATCTCTATCATTTGATCTTGAGATAATGACAGTATCATCATTGTCATTCACTTGATCAAGTGTTTGTTTCATATTTTTCCTAAACTCCGTCATCTGCTTTATTATCATATCTGTACAATTTTAGTGTATTATTGTGTACAATAAAGTTAACTAAAAAAAGCTCTTTCACAAATGCTATACCCAATGTGTTAGGATGCAAGCGTCATTACCAGCATGGCAGATTAAGGTTCTCTATGAATTCATAAATATCTGATACGCATCTACTCAACAATCAGATGCCGATCCTTAGGTGCTTTCACCTCATATTCAAAGATGACCTCTTGATTGGACGTAGGGATGATGCTTTTATTCCAGCTGAGTAAGCCTTTATCTTTTTCTATGCTCGCATTAGTACTTTCTTTGAGGTCTATCTTGATCCTACTATCTTTTGATACAGGGTATTGATCTTCTATATACAAGTCGATTGATTCTGATTTGTTATTGACAATGTCGAGTTTCCATTTTCTAAGTTCAAGTTTGTTGCTTCCGACAAACTTGCGGCGCGTATATCCTTTTTGTAAAGTACGGTCAACATATACATCAGTGTCTTGACCTAGTGATAAAGTATATCGATCATCCCCTTCTCTTTCTCCTCCGATCATCGTTTGACCTATGTATCTATTGTCAATGTAGATATTAGCTAAGCCTTCTAATATCTGAAGATCTGACCAGTCTTTGACCTCCGCTGTGAGATAGGCGTTCTTTTCAATTTTAGGATATGCTTTGTATTGATAGTCAGCAGTTACTTCTTCAATTCTAATTAGAACAGATTGTTCTTCTTCTGTTGATGCGAGATCGAGTGCATCAGATAGGTCATAGTTAATAGAAGTTTGTGACTTGACCAGTGAGAGTGGTATGGACTCTTGTTTGGCAGTGTTTTCTATTGAAACCCCGCTTACCCTTCCTCTCAAGATACTTCCTTCAGTTGCATAACCAGAGACAACTACTTCATCTAATAGTTCTCCTTCATTTAGTCTTATATTTAGAAACTTAGAATTGATGGGTGCATATACACTATTGAAGCCTGTATAGCTCACAATAGCTCTTTTAGAGCCTTCTGGTGCATATAGTTTAAACCTTCCTTCAAGATCTGATATTGTACCTATAGAGGTGCCTTCAATCAAGACATTTGCACCAATTAATGGCTCGCCATTTTGATCTCGTACTACTCCTGAGATCATTCCTTTGATAGGAATATGTCTGTTACTAAGAAGATCCATCTCATTAACTTCTTGATAGTAATTATTGAAAGTAAGGAAGTATGGAGACGTGCTGGGAAGATTGTAGTTGTAGTTAGGTCGAGCAGTTGAAAGGCTAACCGCGACATTGTCCCAATCATCGCCCGTGTTCTGATAGATATTGGCTTTGTACACTAATCCAAGAGGTTTGCTTAACTCATTTACTCGTAGATCATATGTAGGAGTCCAGCCAGCATCGCTATGAAAATAGGATAACTCTATCGATGCATTGGAAGTAGATAGCGATTGTAATTCTAAAATTAAAGATGCAAATCCATGAGGGCTTTTTGAACCTTCTTCGGCCATTTGCAAGTTCAGGCTACGGAGTTTTTTTTGCAAACTCCGCAATTCTAATTTATTTACTAATAGTGCTGATTGTATTTCTCGCATCTCTTTCGCATAATTTGAGCGGAGCGCTGAGACATCTGTTGCACTATATTTTTCATCAGATGATGTCAAAGATATATTGGAGTTGAGGACATTCTGTTCTCCTCGAAGGACCTCCACTATCATGTTGATATAGGCTATGCTATCATTAATAATGAGCTTTTGATCATCATAGCTACTTGTCAATATTTTATTATCTACATAGTCACGTTCTATCTTTTGAGATAAGATGATGACATTGTCTGATAACATCACGTTGAGCGTTGATTCATCCA
>CAZRXJ010000417.1:0-2946 GCA_964604025.1 uncultured Saprospiraceae bacterium
TATTTAGAAGTTGAAAAGAAACCAAAGAGACTATTAGAAACAGTCCAATGTATTCTACATATCTCTTGTAATCAATATTCATTTCTATAAATATAAACAATTATTGTCAATTCTCTATGTCTTGAGAATTTGGTTGTCTTCTCAAATCATAATCTTTGTTTTCTAAATACACTTTAGCGTCAAATTGCAGACGCAAATCCTTTCTACAATTTGTCAGGTAGTGCAAAAGCAACATATCGGTCACCAGATTTGGTACCCAACTTACCACCACCACATCCCACTACAATATATTGTTGATCATCGATGGCATAGACTGCAGGAGTAGCATATCCAGCTGCTGGTAAGTCATGTTCCCAGAGCACAGTCCCATTGGACTTATCATATGCACGTATCTTCTCATCGGACGTACTAGCGATGAACACAAGTCCTCCAGAAGTTGCGACAGGACCACCATAATTTTCTGTTCCAGTGTTATACAACCCTTGATCTTCTAATTCTTCATATGTGCCTAAGGGTACTTGCCAATTGATCTTTGCATTGTCAAGGTCTATAGAAGTCAATTGGCCCCATGGTGGTTTTATAATTGGAAAGCCATCAGCAGCATAGAGTTTCACATATCCTCTCATTCGATAAGGATATGGCCATGAGTCATCAACAACTTTATCAGAGGAATCCTCTTCTTCATTAATATATGCATAGATAGCTTTCACCTCGTCTTCGGTCATCCAAGATATTCCTGGCATCGCACCTCTTCCATTATTTACAATTTGAATTGCATCCTTAAGATCTACTCTGTTCTTCAGGTTTACTAGGCTTGGAACATTTCCAAAAAGTTGGTTACCTTTAAATTGCTCACCATGACAAGATTGACAAAATGATTTATAAAGTCCTTCGCCTTTGGCAAGAGGTTCATTCTTGTCCATATTACACAACCATAAAACTTCATTAGAATTTATAATTAGGTCTCTTTCAATCGGATCATAGGCGGCTCCACCCCATTCGCCACCACCATCGAGGCCTGGAAATATTATGGTCCCTTCTTCACTTGGGGGTTCATAAAGATTATCATGATGAGTAGTCTCATAAATAAAGTTAGCATATGAGGCTGCTTCTGCATTGCGATCTGCAAGATCTTCTTTAGTAAAGCTTTGTCTTGAGAAAGCTGGGTAGACTGATGGCCAAGGCTGTGTAGGTGAAGAATGTTCTCCGATGAGGTCACTCTGAGGTACTTCGACTTCATCAATCGGATACAATGGTTCTCCAGTCGATCTATCCAATACATATAAAAATCCATTCTTGGTTGCTTGTACCAAGGCATCAACTTTTTTCCCATCTTTTAAAATTGTTACAAGATTAGGGGCAACAGGCAGGTCTTTATCCCACATATCATGATGGATCGTCTGATAATGCCAGATGCGCTTTCCTGTAGCAGCATCAAGCGCTAATATGCAATTAGCAAATAGGTTATCTCCTTTTCTATCACCGCCATAAAAATCATAAGATGCAGAACCCGTCGGGCAATAAACTATACCTCGTTCTTCATCCAGCGAAAACCCCGCCCAGACATTGGCTCCTCCATTATTGCGATAAGCTTCTTTTGGCCAGGTATCATGACCCATTTCACCTGGTCTTGGTATAGTATGAAATATCCATTCGAGATCACCAGTGTGGACATTGAATGCTCGTATGTGTCCTGGTGCAGCACCGGTCGACTCAGAAACCCTTGTTCCCATAATTAGCAGATTTTTATATACTATCCCTGGTGAATTAGATGTAACAAAAAAGTCTTTGGCTTCTTCACCAAGTCCCTCATGAAGATCAACTTTTCCTTGATTACCAAACTTATCTATGATAAGACCATCACTAGGATTAATCGCATAAAGTTGATCACTTGCTGTAAATAAAAGTCGTGCGCCATCTTCATCCTCATGCCAAGCTAATCCACGATTCACACCCATTCCATACAACTCATAATTCCCATCAAATGGATCAAATATCCAAACATGCTCACCAGACTTAGCATCTATTGCCATCAACTTTAATTTTGGTGATGTAGCATACATGATTCCGTCAATAATCAAAGGATTACATTGGATCTGAGATCGATTACTTGTATCTACATCACCAGAGCTATAACTCCATGCTATTTCTAATTGGCCAACATTAGATGTATTAATCTGCTCTAAATTAGAATACTGAGATTTGTCTGCATCTCCCAAATAATGATCCCAATCAACCTGATCAATCTTTTGATCTGAGCAAGAATATAAAGTCAGCAATAGAAATAATGAGATTCTAATATTCATTCTAAGTGATCTGATTAGAGAATCATGCAACACAAGTCTAAAGTAATTAATGATCGTCACAACCTGTCCTAATATCAGATCATTTATTGATTATTAGCTATACTTGGTTCATGTTTACATTTGACTCACTTCTAGAAAAATACGAAAACAACCTTTGGAATTATCATCTGAAAGTTCCTGAAGGAATCATAAAAGGTATCAAAAAAGAGAAGATGAACAGATTCATGTGCTCACTGAACAATGGCAAACACTTTCATGCTTCATTGATGCCAGCGGGAGAAGGGGTATATTTCATAAAAATAAACAAAGAGCTTCGTCAAAAACATAAAATTAAACTGGGTGATGTCGTTTCAGTCAACATAAAAAAAGATGAGAGCAAATATGGCATACCTCTTCCAGAAGAGATGGAAGAACTACTATCACACGATCCTGAAGGTGATCGGTTCTTTCATCAGTTGACCCCAGGCAAACAAAGAAGTTTATTATACCTCGTTGACAAAATCAAAAGTAAAGACAAACGAATAGAGAAAAGTTTCATCATCTTAGAGCATCTCAAAGAACAGAAAGGCTCACTCGATTTTAAGATCCTCAATCAAGACTTCAAGGAGAAGCGAGGGATAATTTAGAATGAGATGATAAT
>CAZRXJ010000418.1:0-2946 GCA_964604025.1 uncultured Saprospiraceae bacterium
GTATTGATGTAGAAACCATGGCCTGCGTTGAGAAGTGGGCAGCTGATGAATTTCGAAGTGTTAACGGACAACTAGAGTGGATGATCACCAAAGCTTTAAAAGAAAACAAAAGAGCGCCTAAGAAGCCAAAATCTAAAAACGCAGAATGAAATTCTAAACTAAGTCATTTAGACTTTTATGCTATGAAGGAAAAGGATGCATCTTTCTGAGTTCTACCGGATGAATCACTTAGATAGACTCTTAAGGTAGATTGTGCATTATTATTAACTGCATCTTGGCTGTGATAAAATCATATTCTTGTATTGGGGTCGTATTTATCGCTCGCTGTCGAACAATAGACTCTCTAAATATGGTGTCAACCCCATCACTCGTTCGCCTGACATAAAAGACTACAATTGATCGTTTTCTATCTCTTCTATCATCAATCGATAAGTTTGCAGGCTATCCGCTTGCGTGATAACATTATTATCTCCATCAAATAAGTCCAGTTGAGTATCCATAATGAAGCAAACATGGTTATACAGCAAATCGAAGGTTGTTGGTATGCCAAAACGATGATCAAAATCAATCATCTTCGTTCTCTTTATAATTTGTGTGCCTGGATCGTTTAGGTGATATCTATACATGCCATTTTTAGGGTCACCTTTCTTCCATATGTTGACGATGCCTATTAAAGAGTTTTTATAATACTTTAACCCATCGATACCTTGACTTTCAATGCTAGCAGAATTTAGAATCTCACTAGTTGCAAGATCCAGAATTATGATACCATCCCAACTGGCTAAGTATAATAACTCGTCATCATCTGATATCGCTATGCCATTTGAGAAAGGGATGTCTTCTCGATCCACAAAAAATTCTAATTGATCAGTTTCTTTATTAAGAGTATAGATGGTATTGTTCTTACTATCAGTGATATATACATCATGATTAGAACTTACAGCTATATCGTTTAGAAAGACATGTATGGTATCTTCGAGTTTATATGACTTGATCAACTGATTGGATTTGATATCAATTAGTAACAGTATAGATGTATTGTCCTCCATAGGAAGACCATTGCCCAAAGCATAAAGTGTATCACCTTTGATCGTCATGCCAAATCCTGATTGATACCCATGTGCTCCAGATGAGATGACTTCTCTTGCATCTGTACCGTCTAAATTAGAACTTACAATTTTCTTGTCTTTTAGACTATTGAGATAGACTCGCTGAGTCTTGACATCTACAGCTATACCCTCCGGTATTAAGTCTTTATCAAATACTAACTCTGTGATGCCAACTTTGCTTTCTTCTTGACAACTCATGAAGCCTATCAAGAATAGAATAATCCATATGTAATTAGTGAGTTTAATTGAGGTCATTCGTTTAGATAATATTGTACGCGTGTTTCAATCTTAGTAACGCGTAACATGCCAAGCTTAATATCCTAGATCAAGCATATTTGCTGAAGCCACGAAAGAGCCGTATTAAGTGCGGATTGTGCAGACGGGTTAACTTTATTGATATCTATATAGATTCACATGCGCACAGCAGATTGTTCGAGTAGTTTTGATCTATCAATTTGAATTGTTTTGTGTAAGGATAAGAACCTCCAATTCCTAGGTTTTCAGCATCAATCGTAAAGTCACAATTGAAACTAATCGTGCTTTCTCCTTCAATAAGACTGTTGGGATTACAAAATGCATTCTGAGTATTAGAACAGTTCGTTTTAACCATATCACCTATGATGTCTTCAAGAACATTTTTAATATCAACTTCATATTTGTCAGCATTTTTGTCATTGATATTACTTGCATATCGACCCGCAGGCTCTGCCTTTCTAACAATCATGTCATTTTCAAATGTAAAAGTGTTGAGCATAAAGGATTTTATTTCGGCTACTTTTTCAAATCGAGCATTATTAGCAAAATCCAAATTGTAATAGTCTTTGGTAAAGCTTTTAGTATTAGTATCAAAATATTGGGGTGCCAAAGAACGATGTTCACTATCCATCCATAGTTCATGAGTTGTCATCTCAAAGCCATAAAGCACTTTTCCTCGATCTTCGTTATTTGTATTTCTTGAACATTTAAAACGTATGTCACTGGCTTTAGCAAAGTAATAAAGTCCTGATTTTTTGTAGGGTATGGGTATTAAGTATGATTTGGCTAGTTCCCATTTGCCCTCATATGCCGCACAAGGGCAATAGTCTTGCACGAGTTCTTGATCGAGATATGGACTCATATTGGCACTTTTGTAATCCAGATCAAAGTACGCCGATAAAAAATGACTTTTGTCGTTAGAGGAATTGTCATTAAAGGATACATCAGAAGTCCCCTTTTGCCATATATAATAACCTATTGTTAGACCAATGAACAATGCCGCAGTTAGACCTAAAACCTTGGTCAGTATAGATTTAAGATTTTGTTGAGGATGAAGTTGTTCATTTAGTTGATGCTCAAGTTCGGTTTGTATTTTTATTCTTTCTACATTCTTAAGACTACGTATATACATTCCTTCTGTAGCGGAGCCAGAAATCAGTTTAGAAAAAAGACTCCCACTCAAACATAACATGTCCGCTATTTCACCAAAAGATGTTGAACCAAATTTTGAAGTAACCTTTTCCCAAGGGCCGAAGGTTTCTTCTAGCTTGCTAATTAATTGTTCCTTTAATTCCACTTTTATCGTAATGGACTTGTGTAAAAATGTGTAAAAACAAATAAAATAATATGAAATAGCAATTATTCAATATTAAATTCTGAAATAATGCAATAATACCTCTTATGTTTGACTCGATAACAAGCGTGCAATTAACACAACATTATAACGGCTTGCAAATAACTAATATAAATATTTCGTATGAAACTTACTATTTACTCAATTATGATAACTCTTCTTTCATCGATGATCCTAGAAGCTCAAGTCGATGGAGTCGTATTGGATGAGGTCAGTAACGAGCCACTC
>CAZRXJ010000419.1:0-2943 GCA_964604025.1 uncultured Saprospiraceae bacterium
GTCAAGCCCATTGAGATAGGGAGATTACAAAGCCATGCTACGACAGATGCAATAAGACAAGACAAGAATATTTTTAAGAAAGCAGAAAGTAACGGTTATAAAGTTGCAGTGATTGGTGCAGGACCAGCAGGTATCGCTTGTGCTAGTGAATTATGTTCTTTGGGATATCAAGTTGGCATTTACGAAGCAAAAGCTAAGCCATCTGGTTTGGCTATACATGGCACTGCACCATATAAGATCACTAACCAAGATGTGATGGACGAAGTAGCTTATCTTAAAAAACATCTTGGCTTCGAGATTACTTATAACAAGGACATAGATACTCGTAGAGAGTTGAATACGCTGGAAGAAAAATATGATGCAATCTTCTTGGGTATAGGATTAGGTAACACAAGATCAACTAGAACACCTGGCGAACAATTAGAAAATTGTATAGGAGCTACAGAGTTCATCGAACAGTTAAAGTTAGATCCACTGTCAGTTTCCATAGGCAAGAAAGTAGTGATCATCGGCGGTGGCAATACAGCGATGGATGCCGCTTCTGAATCAGCAAGACTTGGAGCAGATGTAACCCTAATATACAGAAGATCAAAAGAAGAGATGGGTGCTTATGAATTCGAATATGATCTTGCCAAGTCGGTAGGCGTAAAAACCATATTCAATACGAATCTTATTAAGATCAATGGCACTGATAAAGTGAATAGCGCTACATGCGTACGTACCCAATCAACTGAAAGTAAATTAGAAAATATCATAGATTCAGAATTTGATATTGACTGTGATTTTCTAATTAGGGCGACAGGTCAAGTCAAACAAAAAGACTTTTTAGACCTAGCCAATCTCAAATATGATGGAAGAGGAAAAGTAGTCACTAACGTTGACAATGGACAATGCAGCAATCCGATGTACTTTGCAGGAGGCGATGCAGTCAATGGAGGAGCAGAAGTAGTCAACGCCTGTGCTGAAGGCAAAAGCGCAGCACAAGGCATACATACCTATTTATCTAAATTATAAATCAAAGCTATGGCAGATCTCTCAGCTAACCTCGCTGGTATAACATCACCTAATCCTTTTTGGCTAGCTTCGGCACCACCAACTAATAGTGGCTACCAAATCATGAAAGCTTTTGATGCTGGATGGGGTGGCGCTGTATGGAAGACCCTTGGCGTACCTGTAGTCAATGTATCCAGTCGTTATGGTGCGGTCAACTATAGAGACACGCGGATGATGGGGTTCAACAATATCGAACTCATCACAGATCGTCCACTTGCTGATAACTTAAGAGAGATCGAAGAAGTAAAAAAATACTTTCCTAATCATGCAGTGATCGCTTCGTTGATGGTGCAGACCAGAGAAGAATGGCATCAGATTATAAAAGATGTGGAGAATGCAGGAGCTGATGGTATAGAGCTCAACTTTGGTTGTCCGCATGGTATGTGCGAACGTGGCATGGGGTCGGCTGTAGGTCAAGAGCCACATGTACTGACAACAATAACTAAGTGGGCAAAAGAAGTTGCCCAAGTCCCAGTAATTGTAAAATTAACACCTAACATCACAGATATCACAGAACCTGCACGAGCAGCAGCAATAGGCGGTGCAGACGCCATATCATTGATCAATACTGTGCAAAGCATTGTCAACGTAGACCTTGATACTTTTGCCCCTCAACCTTCTGTTGATGGCAAAAGCACTCATGGTGGCTACTGTGGACCAGCAGTCAAGCCAATAGCACTGAATATGGTTAAGTCTTGTGCACAAGATCGAGATGTCAATATCCCGATCTCCGGTATAGGAGGTATCGAAACATGGCGAGATGCAACGGAACATATGTTACTCGGTGCTTCCAATGTTCAAGTTTGTACAGCTGCTATGCACTATGGCTTTGGTATCGTAAGAGAAATGAAGTCTGGACTTGAAGACTATATGGATTCTAAAGGATTTGAAAAACTGGATGACCTGATTGGAAAGTCAGTTCCAAGAGTTGAGTCTTGGGAACATCTCAATCTTAATTATAAAGTGATCGCAGAGATCGACAATTCTAAATGCATCGGTTGTCAACTTTGTTATATCGCGTGTGAAGATGGTGCTCATCAAGCCATTGGGTTAAGTGAAGTTGATGGAGAAAGGACACCACACATTATAGAAGAGAACTGTGTAGGTTGTAATCTCTGTTCGCTAGTATGTCCTGTAGAAGAGTGCATCACTATGGTGGATGCCACGAAGAACAAAAATCATGAGACCTGGTCAGATTATATGAACAATGGTAAAGCGCCTACGACATTTGATGATGATCGAGCTGGAGGAAAACATCACTGGGTACCAGAGCCAGCAGATGCACTTAAGAAAAAGAAGTAGTGCCCTAAACCTCAAGGATGAAACCGAAGCGTCATTATATCAATTCTAACTTGAACTATATCCTTGCAGGTCTATTATTACTACCGCTTCTATACGCCATAGTCTTTTTATCATTCGAAACTGCGATTTACATTTCTGTTGCCCTTCTACCGCTTTTGTTTGTTCCTTCCCTCATCAACTCTTATGTAGAAGTCAAAAAAGAATCAATTTATAAATTTTCAGTTCAAGGCAAGTATACTTTAAGTGGCAAACCTATGAAGGACAAAGGGTATTCTTTGTCAATCAACATAAACAATATCACAAAAATTGAAAAAATTAGAAAAAACAAAAACTTGTGTGGCCTTTTGATTTATGTAGACTATCATGTTGAGCCCACGAAGATCATGACGAAGACGGCTTCTCAATTGCTACAAGAGATCTTGTCCGTTGAGCCAGATATAGTTGTCACATAACTATTTCTAATTTTTATTCAGAGCACAAGGCGCTCGTGTGATCTGCGACAATCAGCCATTTCCCCTTGATCTTTCTCCAGATGAGTAAAAAGTGTCCACCTGGAGCATCAGTCTTTCGTTGAAGAGACCAACTGCC
>CAZRXJ010000420.1:0-2939 GCA_964604025.1 uncultured Saprospiraceae bacterium
ATAGTATCTTGATCCACAGCTATGGCACCATTGTAAGTCTTTTGCCCACAAGCAAAGGCTGTCGCACCTGCGGCAGAGTCAGTTATCAAGTTATCAGAGGCGTATGGCTTATGAAGACCGATGACTTTCATTCTTTCAAAATTGGAAGTGTTGCCATAATTGAAAGTGCCTGCAGATATTTGTGTGATCCCCATACCATCACCGATCAGTAGGATGATGTTTTTTGCTTTTGGCGGGGAAGTAGGGGTGCTGTTTTCTTCAGCGATTTGTTTTGTGGTCGAACAACTTGCAGACACCAAGAAGATGGATATTATAAGCACTGACAGTTTGTACATGATCTTGATGTTTATGAATTGAAGACAAATCTAAATAAAGAAGTCTATTTCCTTTATTAACTACAGGTGATGTTATGACTGTTATTACGTCAACGAAAACTGTTTGCCTGGAAGTGGGCGTACGACACCTTTGAATTCTAGATTCAATAAGTGAGCAGCCAGCTCACTCAATGTTATCTTAGAAGAATGATGAAGCCAATCTAAAGTGGCTTGTTCATTATTTTTTAATAAATCTACGATCATCTTTTCTTTTTCAGTTAAGTCTACAAACAAAGATGCTTGTTTGTCTTTACTCGTTACCGCTTCCAACTCCCATCTCATGATATAGGCGATATCGTTGACACTTTCCATCAGATGAGCTTTGTTTTGCTTGATGAGACCATTGCAGCCTTCAGAAGCTTTGTCATTTATCCTACCAGGAAATGCAAAAACATCCTTAAAGTACTGATTGCCAAAGTCAGCAGTGATCAGTGAGCCTCCTCTCTTTGCGGATTGGATAACTACAACGACATCTGACATGGCGGCGATTAAGCGATTTCGACGCGGGAAGTTCTCCCAATCAGTTCTCATATTGGTTGGATATTCACTGATGAGTGCTCCATTGGCCATTACTTCTTTTGATAGATTTTTGTGTGCGGCTGGATATATGACATCCATACCAGTGCCCATCACAGCGAGGTTGGGGATATTATTTTTGTTAGCGGTCTTGTGTGCAAGTGCATCTATACCATATGCAAGTCCACTGATGATCTGTACATTGTATGGCTTGAGGTCTTCTACCAGTTGAGCACAGATCTGTTGGCCATAAGGACTTGGTTTTCGAGTACCTACAATGGCTACTGTCCTCAAGTGATGTGGATTAAAATCGCCCTTAGAGTAGATCAACAATGGCCCATCATCGATATGCTTGAATCTCAATGGGTAATTATCATCGAGACAAAACGTAACCTTGATATTGTTGTCTTCACAATATGTAAGATCCGGCTCGGCGAGTTGCTCAGGATTGGCCTTGCTAATCTCTTCAGCTAATTGTGCTCCGATATTAGGGATCCGTAAGAGCAATCTTTTGCTTTCGCGAAATACTTCTTCCACGCCGCCACAGTAAGCGATCAACTGCTTGCCTAATTTTGCTCCGACACCGGGTATTTTGGAAAGTGCTAATCGATATATAAGATCCTTTTCTTTCATTCAGTACTATGCAGATTACTTTGGCATAATAAGGATTATGTCTCTAATAGAGGGAATAATTTTCAATCTGATATAAGTGTGATTTATAACAAGAGGATATTCTCATTACTTTTGAAGCCACATATTGTATTGAGGTTGTATGTACATTAAGACGCTTATTAGCTTATTGATGTTGATCCTGATGATCAACACTGACATGGTATCCCAAGTCAATGTTAGGATAGGATATGTTGCAGGCTTCCCGCAGCTACCAGTCAACGATAATATATTGGCCAATTTCTCTCCAGTGAGTGGTGAAGTCAGCAAGTCTTTCGGATCGGCAGGATTCATGCAAGGATTACAATTAGGTCTTAGATACCGCATCAGCAATTATGGCATCGAGCTGGGATGGGAAAGTATGAGTAGAGATCGATCAGCTCTGATTTTTAACCCTTCTAATGACAGCTTCACCGAAAGGACCTATGATTACTCTCTTAGTTCTTACCGAGCTGGTATAGACAATTACTTTGGCAAGTTTGGCTTAGGAACAGCACTGATGTATCAGCGATTAAAAATCGATAGAGTGATCGGTAACAATGATCTTACGCTTACCAATGACCGGCAGTTGGGATTGAGAATAGAGTTTATATGGCAAGTTCAGAAGAGTCCATTCATCTCATTGGAGATTAGACCGTATTATCAATTTAGTCTTGAGGAATATAACCTTAGTGCGTTGGCTGAAGATCTTGATGTGGATACTTCTGTTGGCGTACTGGAGTCTCCTAAGATGTGGGGCATATCGTTGGTGTTTTATAATGGAAGGCAGTAGACCAAGTCGCTGAAATAGTTATCGTACAATTATATTGACGGATCGCTTTCGCTTAATTGAGAATATAAAATTATCTATTGCAATACAGGATTCCTAGGTTTCTTAGGCTTATAGTGATGATCAGGTCTTAGATGATTCATGATGATGGCCCATAGACGCTCATAGGGTATAATCTCAATTTCAAAGGGTTGATCTATCAGATCGATGTCCGAGTCAAGTAATCTTCTAAAATACTTTTCAGCTGCTCTTTCTACTTGAAGGCTATTGAAACTGTTTTTAGGAATTTCTAATACCATCTTTATAAAACAGTTGCTTCTGAACGTTACATCATTTCTTAGATAGCGTGATGTATACTTATCTAAAGACTCTATTCTGTCTATTGCCTTATTGTATTGTTTTCTTACAATGAAGAAGAGCATCTGCGCAATGAGAATAGGTATGTTCATGGCCCTCTTGTCTTTAGAAAATGCGGGTAGATCGTTGATAAACTTCTGTATGCTGAATCTTTTGCGACGACCATCGTATGTAGCAGCCCCTGTTTCTAATACTAAATTCACATATGCTTCATAGAGCAACCAGGTTTCTTTGCTTCTTTTATCTCTTGATAC
>CAZRXJ010000421.1:0-2924 GCA_964604025.1 uncultured Saprospiraceae bacterium
TATAATTGAGTAACCACGCGGGCTTTCCAAGTCTTCGCATGGATGTAAAAAACTCAATTCCTTGATACCAAGGGACAGCACCGTCTTCATCATTATGCATGATGAGCACAGGAGTTTCTACTTTATCTAAAAAGAACAGCGGGGAGTTTTCGACATAGCGTGTATGTTCATCCCATATAGTTCCTCCGATTCTACTTTGGGTATGTTCGTATTGGAACATACGACTCAAGCCAGAACCCCATCTTATACCACCATATGCACTGAACATGTTGACAACAGGTGCTCCGGATTCTGCACAAGCGAACAAATTAGATCTAGTAATCAAGTGGGCGATTTGATATCCTCCCCAACTATGTCCTTGAACACCGATGCGATCTTTATCTATGAATCCTTCTCTTATCAAAGATGTAGTTCCTGATATTACAGAGTTTTCTGCACTCTCTCCAGGATAACCGACTTTATAAACTACATCAGGATTGAATATGACATATCCTCGACTTACATAGAATGCATAATTAATAGTAGAACGATGAGGATATGGAGCCCGATGGCGATTAAGGCCATCCGAACTTCTTTCATAGAAGTTTACAATCATGGGGTACTTCTTCTTCGGATCAAAATTATCTGGTTTGATCAACAGCCCTTGAAGTTTCTGACCATCAGATGATAACCATTCATATGATTCTGCTGACCCCCATGAGTATTGACTTTGCTGTGGGTTGGCATGACTTATTTTTTTCCCATTTCTAAATGTTCCATCTGATACGATGAGGTCTGGAAATACCTCAAAGTCTTCTTTTGTAAATAAATATCGATCTGTATCTCTTGCTTTTATAGGACGGGTTGTATATCTGTAGTTTTCTTTTATTTTAATCGTGGCGGTGTTGTCGCCCAATGATGTAGTAGCATAACCGCTGCTTTTACTTACTTCATTAAATACTGATAAAAGCAACTCGCTATCGCTTTCTATGTAATGTGCTTCAGGATCGGTTTTAATATATCGATATCGTTGCTTTGTTTCTCGTCCATTTGTGATTTGAGTGGGTTGAACTTGCTGAGTTGGGTCATACTTCCAGATGTCATATCTGTCATTGATTAGAATATGACCATCATCTTCTGTCCAGCCTGCGATCCCATATGATCCTGGCCAGTTAGGCGAATCATTAAGTTCATAATAGTACTTTTCATTTTGATTATTCGTCAATGTTGATGTTAGACCGCTAGCGATGTTATGCACTTGCCAAGTAGTATCTATTCTATCGAACCAATAAATAAATTTTCCACCTGGTGAAAGCTCTGGATTGGCTTTTACTTTGGTTGCAATCTTATTAGATTTGCCCGTTTCAACGTTTACTACATATATGTCTCGATATAAAGGAAAGCCTTCCCAACTCGTGAATTTTTTATAATGTTCATCGGCAGTTCCAAGGGCATACTTCGTGCTGGATTTTGCATCATGTTGTATGTCAGGTACTTCTTCGGATCCGAGTTTTGTAAAAGTGTTATTACCTATATTATAAACGCATTCAAAGACACGTTTTTTGTCCCGCTCTATTTCTAATTCTTGTTGGGTATGAAGTCGGTCATCATTCCAAGACCAAACTTCGACTTTTACAATCTCTTCATCTAAGAGTGCAGTGTCTTTTTCAATGGGGTGTGGTGCGATCCCAAAAAATAATCTTGAACCATCTTCTGAAAAATGCACATTGGAATGTTCACTTAATCTATAATCAAAGGGTATGATCTTATGATAGTCATCGACAATTAACTTGGCCTCTTGCTGAGAAGAATTATAGTGATACAATTGATAAGGACGAACGCCTATGTCAGTTGTGTCCACATCTGCAAGAAATGCTGCATTACTCCCGGTCTTGTCAAGGCTAAGTGACCTAAAAGAACCTTCGGATTTAAATATGGGTTTAAGCGTAGAGTTGATACAATTAAACAGATATACTCCAGTTAGGAAAAGAGAATCTTCACTTTCACATGCTATTAGAATCTGTGGAGCTTCTTCAGCAAACACGTATGACGAGACAGATGGTATCGCTAACTCATAATTACTACTGAGCTGTTTGATGATGAGTTGTTCGCTATCTTTTTGATCATTTAATAATATGTCATCAATACTTGATGTATCCGACACTTCTTCTTTTGGAGTAGATGACTGATACGCTATCCAATCTGACCATTGCTCTGGGACTTGAAAATTTTCAACGTTAGGTATTTTAATCACTTGCTCAGTAGACAAATTAAGGATGGCTAAAGTGTCAAGAGGGAGGTCATCCTTTTTTATCTTGTTACGCTTCATTTCTATAATCTCGTCAACTGGATTCTTAATCATGAAAATGACCCAATTATTATCATCAGTGAACTTGGCATCTATTCCTCTTTCGATTACAATTTCTTTTCCAGAATCTATGTGTTCTATCCATAGTTCAGAATCATGTCTCTCAGTTGTGAGTGAGTATGTAGCCCATTGACCATCATTTGAGATCTGAGGCTGACTGATTGTTCTCCAGATATCAAAGTCAGCGTGCTCTAGTTGTTTTTTTGAAAGATCTTGGGATAGTAGGGAATACGAGAATAGGATAGAAACGAGAACGATGGAGGCTCGACACATAATTGATTTTGTTTGCAGTAAAATAGGAAAAACAAGCTGTTTCACGGCGAGGACGCCGTCGAAAACCCTCTTTTGATTGAGTTCTTGACCTGCCGAAACCCTCTTTTGATTGGGTTCTTGACGACGTCTCCGCCCCAAGAAAACCCGCTGCAAGAGAACTTCCAGGGTCCGCGCAAGAAACCTCGCCGCTGAGGAGCGGCCCCGCGGTCGCCATCGCTTTTTCGTAGTCGCCAACGTGAAGATGGTATTCCACCTCCCCATTTCGCTCGCACGCCAAGCAATCCGCGTGCGCATCCCGCGGGAG
>CAZRXJ010000422.1:0-2912 GCA_964604025.1 uncultured Saprospiraceae bacterium
TCAGCATTTTTAGCAGTTGAAAAACGTATCATATAGTCGTTGGATTCCTTGCCCAATGTAGGAATGTATTCATACTTAAATACTTCATGATAATTTTTTTTCAGATGAATAATCTTTCTTGATTAATAACATGATTCAAATATGATATAGAAACATACCTCTTGTAAAGGCAAGATTGTCCAACCGTCTTTTTTATCACCTGAATGACTACAGATGACTTTTGTTAGTAGGCATAAAAAAAAAGAACACTTATAGAAGTGTTCTTTTTACCCTGAATTAGATAGTCGTTGGCGTTCTATCTGCGTTGTTGATTGTTGAGGTTATGTATATACTGTGCATACTTCTTATCCATCTCATCATTGTCTTTTAAGTATTGATTTTGGATTTGTTGAAGTGTATTTCTGTCAAGATTGCGAACATCTATATTGAACTGATGAATGACATCGGAGATTGAGTCTTGAGCGCGCTGCTGATTGTGTTTTTGCACTTGCGTTTTTTGTTGATTGACCTTCTCTTTGAGCATATCAAATATGCTACTAGGTGCAGTCTTCACATTTGGATTATTACGATTTTCAGCTTGAGCACCATTTAATTGATCTAATATCACATCAAAGATGCCTACATTATTGCCGTTCTTATCCTGAATATTCGTCTTGGTTTTAGCATCAACATCTTTTAATTTCCCCTTCAGAAAATCAAAGATAGATGGATCAGCTTGAGAGCCATTGGGGTTGTTATTATTGTTTTGCAGTTCTTGAAGAGTGCCTTTTAAAAGGTCTAAAATGTTAGGTTTGCTCATTATGTACTTTGTAAATATTTAAGAAAAAAAACGACGCTTTAAGCGTGACATTATTTAGACCTTACACCATGTACTTTGGTCACTTAATCTTGACAATCTTAACAAGACCATAGTAATTAAAGAATAGCAATCATATTACGTACATTAAGGTCAAACTTAAAGGTGTATTTTGCCTTTCTAATAAACTAATAGACTCGATTATGAAAAAACAGTTGTGCTCATTGCTATCATGTATGATGATCTTAGGATCTATATCTGGGCAATCTACAATCGAAAAATCAGCAGTTGTTGATGTCATCAATACATTGTTTGATGGTATGAGAGCTGGGGATAGTATGATGGTCAAAGATATATTTGCCGACAAGGCGACCTTATCGAGTGTTATACTTAACAAAGAAGGTCAGGTTATCAAAAGGACCAATGGAGTGTCAGGTTTTGTAACCGCTATAGGCAGTCCTCATGATGAGGTGTGGGACGAGCAGATATGGTCTTATGATGTTAAGATAGATGGCCTTATGGCAAATGCTTGGACAGAGTATACTTTCTATCGAGGTGATCAACTTAGTCATTGTGGAGTCAACTCCTTTGAACTAATAAAACATGGTGAGGGCTGGCTGATCAGTGCAATTACTGATACAAGGAGAAAAGATGAATGTAAGACCGATCCTATTAAAGACATCAACCAATTAATGGACGACTGGCATCATGCGGCAGCAACAGCTGATGAAGAGCTATTCTTTGGTAGCATGACTGCAGATGGTATTTATATAGGAACCGATGCAACAGAAAGATGGATGCGTGATGAGATGAAAGAATGGTCTAAACCTTACTTTGATAAAGAGTCTGCTTGGTCATTCACCGCTCTGTCAAGGTCAGTCGCTATATCGGATGATGGCAATATAGCATGGTTTGATGAGCTACTGGACACATGGATGGGTGACTGTAGGGCCAGTGGTGTATTAAAACATACAAATGACGGCTGGCGCATATCCCACTATCACTTATCTATTGCTGTACCTAATGAAAAGGTGGATGGATACTTAGATCTAATCGGCAAACCAAGGAATAAATAATTATGTCATTGAGTGCAGTGATCGTAGGCGCTGGTAATATGGCATATCATTTAGCCACTAACTTGCATCGCAGTAATGTTGTATTAAAACAGATATGTAATCGCACTTCACGAGGGCTTGATGACATTCAGCAAGTTACTGGCATAGATACTGCTGACGATCTCTATAAGATATACGATCACGCAGATGTCTATATACTGGCTGTATCGGATGATGCTATCGTCGATGTCGCAGCAGTAATAAGTAGTAAGATTCCTTCATCCGCAGTGATGGCACATACTTCAGGGAGTCAATCCATCGATATCCTCAAAGGATATTGTAATTATTATGGAGCTTTTTACCCTTTGCAGAGTTTCAAAAAAGATAGAGCTATAGATTTTTCCAAGATACCTATATTCATTAGTAGTCATCAGCAACACACATTGGATCAACTAAAGGCAATTGCTGTTGAGATTTCCCATGACGTCATCACAATATCTGATGAACATCGAGCAAAACTCCATATCCCTGCTGTTTATGTTAACAACTTTGTCAATCATCTATACAGTATAACTGCAGATTATTGTGAACAAGAAGGACTAAAGATCGATTATCTGTATCCATTGATGCGTGAGACGCTGGAGCGAATCACAGAAGGAGCACATCCACAAGACATGCAAACGGGCCCAGCTATCCGCGGTGACAAGACGACAGTATCCAACCATCGTAGCTTATTGCGAAAATACCCGACACAAAAAAGAATTTATAATTATTTCACAAGCTTGATTAGAAAATATTATGAGGATAACTAAAGAGTTTAATCTCGGCCATCTTAAATGTACGGTCTTCTTTCACAATGAAAAGCACAGCTTAAAGATAGAAGACGAATTCGGGGAGGTCACTTATAAGCTTGGCAATATTGGAGACGCCTCTATAGATGACGTATCAGCATATATGAATCTCCCTAAGGTTAAGGATGCTGTGATCGCAGCATTTCGCTCTATGCGAACAGGAAGAGATCAACTATTATCACTAATTACAACTTCTACTGAAGAGTCATT
>CAZRXJ010000423.1:0-2898 GCA_964604025.1 uncultured Saprospiraceae bacterium
GGAGGTGGTAGACCCTATGCTTTGTTTCCGGATTATAAGAAGTATATTTTCAAGAATATGTTTCCGTCTTTAATGATGAGCCTGATTTTATTTAGTGTCGTAGGATTGTCCTTTTATATAATTCTAAAAAGCTGGCTTGTCAATATGAGATTGACTGCTATCAAGAATGAGTTTATATCCAACATGACTCATGAATTGAAAACACCCATATCAACTGTTGGCGTTGCATTGGAAGCCTTGGGTTCATTTGGCGTAATCGATGATATTCATAAGCGCAAAGAATATCTCGATATATCAAAACACGAACTAGGCAGACTAAAAATCTTAGTGGATAAGGTTCTAAAGATGTCAACGTTAGAACAAGATTTAGATGTCCTTAGTTTTTCAAAAGTCAACATACGGGAGCTTGCTGAAGATATGCTTCACTCTATGAATCTACACTTTGAGAAGCACGATGTTGATTTAGACTATCAAGTTGATGGAACAAATTTTGAAGTGTCGGGGGACAAAGTACACTTAATCAATGTACTCTATAATCTCATTGACAATGCGATAAAGTATTCAGGAGAAAAACCTCAATTGACTGTTAAGCTCAAGTCAGATTATAATTCTGTTTCTATAACAGTCGCTGACCAAGGAGATGGGATACCTAAAGAGTATATTTCAAAAGTATTTGATCGATTATTTAGAGTTCCATCTGACGACAAGCATAATGTTAAAGGGCATGGCCTGGGATTACACTATGTAAAAACAGTGATAGAAAGACATGCAGGCAATGTCAGTGTGACCAGTAAGATAGGACTAGGCACGAGCTTTAATATCACAATACCAAAAAAGAATGCTTAAGATATTTTACGTAGAGGATGAGCCTTTTTTAGCCAAGATTGTTAAAGAGACTTTAGAGACAAAAGGATACGAAGTTACTTTGGTTACTGATGGAGCAAGTGCTTCGGAAGTGTTTCTGTCCGACTCTTATGACATCTGTGTCCTCGACGTTATGCTTCCTAATAAAAATGGTTTTGACGTTGCCAAAGACATCAGAAAAACAAATGTTGCGATTCCGATTCTATTCTTAACGGCTAAGGATCAGACAATGGATCTGTTGAAGGGATTTGAAGTAGGAGGTAATGACTACATCCGCAAGCCATTTAGCATGGAAGAATTGATAGTGCGGATAGAGAACTTGGTCAAGATGGCGGATTTGAAATCTGTCGGATCTGCCAATGAAGCGATTAAAGTCGGGCAAAAATTTACTTTTTACCCAAAGAGACTAACGCTTAGTTATGATGATGAAGAGAAGATACTTTCGCATCGTGAGAGCCAGATATTAGAATTAATGTGTTCTAATATGAACCAAGTAACAGAGAGAAAGAACATACTGATGGAAGTATGGGGAGATGATAGTTTCTATAATTCAAGAAACCTTGATGTATACATCACCAAATTGAGAGGACATTTTAAAATAGATCCAACTGTAAAAATCACGACTCTCAAAGGGGTCGGATATCAGTTTATCATAAGCTAGCAAAGAACTACTCTTTGAGGATATAGACTTACCTTCGTCACTTAACTAAATGTCAAGGTGTCTACACAAGACTTAAAGGTCGCTGTTATAGGAGGTGGAGCTGCTGGTTTTTTTGCCGCACTTAGTGCAAAACAACATCATCCTTCTTCGCAAGTAACCATATATGAGAAGACCAGTAAGTTGTTGTCAAAAGTGAAAGTGTCGGGAGGAGGTAGGTGTAATGTCACTAATGGATCAACCTCAATCACTGAAGTTGCTAGGGCTTATCCAAGAGGCGCAAAATTGATGAAAAAAGCCCTAAGAGTCTTTAATACTAAGGACACACAAGATTGGTTTGAAAGTCGCGGTGTACCCTTAAAGATTGAATCCGATGGCAGAGTGTTTCCGCAAGCTGATGATTCTCAAAAGATCATAGATTGTCTGATGAAAGAAGTGGTTAACAGTGGTATTGAGATTAAAAAAAGTACAGGTGTTGTAGATATAGGTATAGAAGCAAACCGTTATCTGCTAAGATTTAAGAATGATACTGTCTACTGTGACAAATTAATCATAGCCACAGGTGGCGGCCCAACGCTGAAGAGTTATGATTGGATGAGTAGTCTTGAGCATCATATAGTTGATCCCATTCCTTCCTTGTTTACATTTAACATGCCAGACGAATCAATCGTAAAATTGATGGGTGTCGTAGCACCAAATGTCTCTCTAAGTATCCAAGGCAGCAAATTGAAATCACGTGGTCCACTGCTCATTACCCATTGGGGCATGAGCGGTCCGGCGATATTAAAATTATCAGCATTTGGTGCACGAGAACTTCAGGAAGTTAATTATAAGTTTGTAACTCAAGTCAATTGGATTAACATCTCAAATAATGATGAAGTACGACAGTGCCTCGAAGAGATTGTGGCCAAGCACCCTAAAAAGAAAATTTCTAATCTCAGACCTTTCAATTTGCCAGATCGATTATGGAGTTATTTACTAACTAAGTGTTCAATATCAGTGGAAAAACCATGGCAAGAAATAGGAAAAAAGGCCTTGAATAAACTCACGACCGTCTTGACTAATGATACTTATCATGTAAAAGGTAAAACTACATTCAAAGAAGAGTTTGTCACATGTGGTGGGGTGGGTCTTTCTAATATCGATCATGATACCATGCAAAGTAAAAACAATCCAAATGTCTATTATGCAGGCGAAGTATTGGATATAGATGGAATCACAGGAGGATATAACTTTCAGGCCGCGTGGTCGACAGGGTACATAGCAGGTCGATTGGGTTAATTAAGACAAAATGATATGAATAATAACCACAAGGACATCCTGAAGAAGATGAACATCGAATCGCTAAATACCATGCAAAGCGAAGCGATAGAAAC
>CAZRXJ010000424.1:0-2881 GCA_964604025.1 uncultured Saprospiraceae bacterium
ATCAATGTATCAATGTATCAATGTATCAATGTATCAATGTATCAATGTATCAATGTATCAATGACTCATCTTCTCTTTTCGCCTCTACTCCCCAGTCCACTCCGGCTTTCTTTTTTCTCTAAATGCCTTCAAACCTTCCATTCCATCTTTACTTCCTATCGTTTTCTGTAGCATGTCAAATAAGTATTTGTGTTCTGCCGCGCTGGGTTGTATGTGATCATATGATTCTAATCCCATTCTAATTGCAGATGGGCTATTTTGTTTTAACTCATTAACGATGGTTGTTACATCGTCATCTATACTTTCCTTTGTCGATACTTGAGTTACTAACCCAAAACGTTCTGCCTCTTCTACTGGAAGATTATAACCTCTGATACACCAATCTATAACTTTTCGAGCTGGCATAACTTTTAGTAACGCCGCCATAACTTGAAAAGGATATAGACCTCGCTTTACTTCTGGCAAGCCAAACTTCACATCATCTTGTGCTACAACAATATTACAACCTGCCAAAAAGAAGAAACCACCTGCGTATACGTCTCCAGTTACTTTTGCAATAGTAGGTTTGAAGACCTTATTGAACAGTTCTCCTACAAGCACGTTCTCAGTTGGTTGCGGGATAGTAGAGTCATTTTCTTCTATAATACCAGCCATCGCTTTTAGATCTGCGCCTGCACAAAACACGTTGCCTTTTGCTTGGACTACAATGATCCATATATCACTTGTATGATGAGCATAGTGCATGACGTAGGCTATCTCATTCATCATTTGAGGATGAAGAGCGTTCTTTTTATTTTCTCGATTGAGCGTCAATGTTAAGACATGATCTTCTATAGTGACCATTGAATACGCAAAAGTGTGATCATGTATATTTTGTAGCTGATCTTGATTGTATAAATTCATATTAGCTTGTTGCATTTATTTTTAATAGTTCAAAGTCAGCTGGTACGTTTTGTCCTTCTTCAGCGAATATCTCTTCTATCACGCCATCTTCATGTGCATAAACTGTACTTTCCATTTTCATTGATGATATGACTACGAGTTCATCTCCAGATTTCACTTTATCTCCTGGTGATGCTATTACTTTGATGATTTGCGCAGGCATAGGTGTTTGGTAACCAAGATCGCTGGCGTCACTCATTAATTCTGGAAATCTTTCCTTATTCTCGGCTGTGATATTACCCAAGATTTCATTGTGAACGAAGTAAGTGATGTCATCAGATGAAATATTAAAAGAGTATATGACACCTTCAATCTCAATTCTGATATTGTCAGGTGTATTGTCTAATATGTCAGCTTTATATTTTTTATCACCAATGGTATAATCTAACCACTTCTCTTCGGTTTTGTACTTAAGATCAATGTCGGTATCATCGACGACATATTTATCGGATTGGTCTTCATAGTGACTATTCCTCCAACCAGAAGGAATGCCTCTGAGTAATATTCGATCTCTTTGCCTATGATCATATCTGTGTGCAGATAAGGCAATCAGGCTTGTATTGATCGCGTCTATATTTATTTGCTCATTTTCTAATTTTTGAAAAGCTTGAACAAAATGAGTATCATATTGGCCTTTCTGAAATGCTTTATTGTCAGTAAGCCTAATTAGAAAATCTTGATTAGTCTTAGTGCCTTGACAGATCATATGTCTTAGGACATAGTTTAGTTTTCTAATAGCTTCACTTCTATTTTTCCCCAACATAATAATCTTCGCTATCATAGGGTCATAGAATATTGAAATCTCTGACCCAGATTGTATCGCACTCTCTACGCGTAGTCCTTCTATTTCTGGCAATTCAAACTTTACAATTCTACCTGTTACAGGCATAAATTCATTATCAGGATCTTCAGCATACAAGCGGACTTCTACTGCATAGCCAACTCCACGTACCTCTTCTTGTTGTAGACTTAGTGGTAGACCTTGTGCCACCTCAATCTGCATCTTAACGAGATCTAAACCCGTAATCTCTTCAGTAACAGGATGCTCTACTTGCAATCGTGTATTGACTTCTAGAAAATAAAAGTCTCCAGTCTTATCATCATAGATAAACTCAACCGTACCAGCATTGTCGTATTTAAGTGCTTTAGCTGCACTGATCGCTGCCTCAGACATTTGAGATCTAAGCGCATCAGTCATAACTGGTGAAGGGCTTTCTTCAACTATCTTTTGGTATCGACGTTGTATCGAACATTCTCTTTCTAACAAATGAATGACATTACCATGTTGATCTCCAAATATTTGAAATTCAATGTGTCGACCTGATTCTATATATTTTTCGATGATTAATCTGTCGTCGCCAAATGCACTTTTTGATTCTCTTTGAGCAGCAGTTATCGACCTTTCCAATTCTTCTTCGTTGTGAACAATACGCATACCTTTTCCTCCTCCTCCAGCTGTAGCTTTTAAAAGAAGTGGATATCCTATACCTTTTGCTTCGTTTATAAGGACCTGCGTCGATTGATCTGCTCCATTATATCCAGGCACTGTTGGAACTTTATGCTTTTGCATAATTTCCTTTGCTTCAGATTTTGATCCCATTTTGGCAATCGCATCTGGATTTGGCCCTATGAATATTATCCCCTCATTTTCACATCTCCTTGCAAACCCTGAATTTTCCGATAAGAATCCATATCCTGGATGTATAGCATCTGCATTCATCTTCTTGGCAGCTTCTATAATTTTATCTTGATCTAGGTAAGAGAGAGATGGACTACTTTCTCCTATGTATACAGCTGCATCAGCATCTTTGACAAAAGAAGCACCTCTATCTGCATCTGAGAATACCGCGATAGATCTTATACCCATTATTTGACAGGTGCGCGAGATACGTGAGGATATTTCGCCTCGGTTGGCGATGAGCAAATTGTTAATAGTCAT
>CAZRXJ010000425.1:0-2875 GCA_964604025.1 uncultured Saprospiraceae bacterium
GGAGCAACCTTCTAATGCCTCTGAACCTTCATCCAAATCTTCAGAGACCATGGTGAACAATTCAGAGCAAAACAATGACCAGGGTTCAATTACAACGACACCAATAGTTGAATCGAACACAGGAACCGAAATAAATCGAGTGGATGAATCTAATATAAATTCTAATTATAGCGCTGATGATGTAGAAAAGGCAAGTAGTGTTCGTGCTTCATATGAACCTATATACTATTCTTCGGGACTTGATCTCATCAATGACAGAAATGTTGACAATATAGAGTCACTTATATCTCTTATGCAATCCTATCCAAAATTAGAAGTAGAGTTTAATGGACATTCAGATGAAGAAGGTATATTAGAATACAAATTATTTTCTTCATTGAAAATTGCGGAACGATTAGAACAATACTTTATCAGCAAAGGCATCTCAGAAGACAGGATACATATTAAAGGTGTCGCTGACAACTATCCCATAGCAAAGAAAGAGATAGAAGGTGGAGATCCAAAATATGCAGGACGATTCAATTCTAGAATTGAGGTAAAGTTCTTCAATTATGATCAAGCGTCATCAGCATTAGAAAGATTGGATCCGGAAGTACCTGAGTATTCTAAAGACATCAGATATGACCTGTACAGCACCTTGATTGAAGATGCGGTCATATACAAAATACAAATAGCTATTGTCAGTCAGATGTACAGAGGGATGGCCTTAGATTTGTTTAATGATACTAGTATCGAAGAAAACAATCAGACTGGTTTATATGCCTATACCATTGGTATCTATGATAACTATGCAGATGCACTTAAGGTAAAAAGAGATATGGATCGATTGGGTGTAACAGATGCGGCAGTAGTGGCATACTATAATGGTCGTAGATTGAATAAAGACCAATATGTATATTATGTCAATAACTTCCCCGATCTACGGAGTCTTATGAATTATAAAGAATAGTTAGGATCAAAGTTTTTTAAAGAAACTATTAAGATCGATAGATACACTCAAGTGATTGACACCTCCAGCCAAATGATAACGCCCTACACCATAATCAAATCTTATCTTCTTTACTTTTAGCCCGAATCCAAAACTAAAGCCACTCAAACTTCTAAATCCCTCTACTGAAAGTTCTTTGTTGCGTAGGTGGTTATATCCGAATCTTAATTTGAATATTTCATTTTTGCCAAGCAAGAGTTCTCCACCAAAAGTAAGGTGTCTAAATAAATTGTCTATAGATCTTGAGAAACCAGAAGGAGGTTGCGGCGTCTGCCCTATGAATGATGTGGTTACAAGTTCGTCGAGTGGTGATCTAAGATTCCACCTTTGCAACTGCCGTGCGGTAATCATAAATCGGAATGGCAGGTGTTCTAATCTCTTTGCATATCCTAGTTGGATATCAAGCGGAAATGCTTCTCTTTCTACATCAAAAGTAGAAAACTGGCCTCCGATATTTTTGATTACAAATGCCCAATTAGATCTTTTCTCAGGATTATTATAATGCAATCCAATGTCCGCGCCTACTCCCGAAGAATTGAAAGAATCAAAACTTGAATTGACATACTTCAGATTAACTCCAAGTCGAAGTCGTTCATCCATTTTTCTACTTACCCCTATTGTAATTGCGTTCTCTGATGCACTAAAGTTACCATTGCGATTACCAAAGACATCAGCTCGATCAAAGTCTCCATAACTGATATAATTAGCGCCTATCATAAATGACAAATTCTTATCAGGAAGTGATAACCCGTATGACACAAAGCCATGAGATATATCCGCAAAATGGAAATTGTGATTAATCGATAGATGATGAGACATCGCTTCGTTGATCAAAGCTGGATTAGCATATCCTTGAGCTACATCATCATCGGCTATGGCAATAGGAAATCCTGCTAATGCTGTCGATCTCGCAGATGAAGTCAGATTTAGAAAATCAAAAGTGTATAAGCCACCGATCTGACTACTTGCTTGCTGCTGTATCATAAGCATAAAGCACAGACACAATACTCTACTGACTCTTTTATATAGATCTTCGATCACCTCACAAGTTATGATCCTAAAGATCGCCTTTTTCAAGCGTCCAGAATGTATTGCAGACGGCATTGCTATCACACATCATCTTTCTAACCAGTACTCCTTGCTCGTTATATTGTAATAATTCTCCAAACTCGCTATCACCATTAAGAAAATTGCCTTTCCACTTAGGTAGGCCATTAGGGTGATATTCTGTAAATGGGCCATTCTCGAGATTATCAACAAATGTTGCTTCTTCTTTGAGCGTACCATCTTCATAATATGATTGTACCGAACCTGAAAGTACGCCGTTATCATAACTTGCTTTACGCTTTATCTCTCCTGACGGGTAGAAGACTTTAAGTGTATCAACAAGGACATCCTTGATATAACGCTCTCTTATCTCAGGAGTACCATCATCATAATAAAGCACACGATCTCCATGAAGCTTGCCATCCACATAGTTGGCTTGTTCAAAGATCTTTTTGTTATCTCCCTCGTAATAGACGAGATAATTGCCTTGTATCAATGAGTCTTTGTCAACCTGATAAGTACGATATAAGGATCCGTCATCATTGTAATCTTTAATGGTTGACAGATCACTACAGCTGATGGCGGTGATCGCCAACAAACCAAGAATAAGTGAGTAGTACTTCATAAATGAGTTTGTATGTGTTTTAACAGATATTGAAGGAGAATTATTTGGTAAACAACTAAAGATCGGAGTTATTTTGATTTGAGCTATCTTCTTTCTGTTACTTCGTGGGAGCCTACCCATCCTCTTTCCTTCTCTAGGTAGGAAAGGACGGTAATGTGGAGTACATACTTTGTAAGTCTCAATTGTGAAAACTTATAACTGCTTTTTTGATTTTG
>CAZRXJ010000426.1:0-2839 GCA_964604025.1 uncultured Saprospiraceae bacterium
GTCTAATAGTAGTCTTAGGTGAGACAAACCTACATATATAATTTTATTATATATATTTTTTTATCAACTATTTTTCTCTCAACCGAAAGAAATTAGGATCTCAGGATCTATTACTAAGGGTTTCTATCTACTTCACAATCAATGTTTTAAATATTTACGAAAGTATATATGCATAACCCGCGTGTAAGCTACTCGATCTGATATTACATTAATTCACCACCTTATAATTACCGCAGCTCTAGGTTTTTCCATTTTGTATATATGCAGATGATGATTGGATAAGTAAGACATCATACACATTTAAAAGGATAGAAAGGTGTGCTATGGATGTTTTCTGGTCGTCATTTATGTGCCCCACTTGATCAAGCGTCATTCAGTCCTGACAGGTATGAACTGTCAGTTTGTTTAATGCTAATCAACCTCTATGTACCTCCTGAGACACTATCAAGTAGTGTGGATATTTATGTTACTTTTTGGGCATTCCAATCTAAGTTGGTCCCAAGACAATAGTGTGGTCAGTCGCTCTCCAGCTAACTTTCATCCTATCACACATCACGATCTTTCGCTTGACTCAAATACTATCTCTGTTATCATAAAAAACCAACCTTCTACTTTATCTACAATATTAATGGACAGATATAGTAATCCAATTAACGTCACATTAGAAAGGACTATTCATACAGCAATCGTAAATCCTAACAAAGTATATTATCAAGGTGTTATCGATGGCTTATCTACTTCATTAGTAACCTTAACAATTGGTGACCGTACAGTAGAAGGTATGATCGCTGATCGAGTAGGTCAGTATAGCTTTAAAACTACGGATAACAAGTTAGAAAAAGTTGAACAGTCAAATCTTAAGAACTATCATACTTGGACATGTTCTGCTGACACTCATGATGCTGTCACGGATCAAAATCAAAAACACGATCACAGCAACTTCAAAGCAAATCAAAATGATACTTTAGGTATCTACTTTGTATGTGATTATGCTTTATATCAAATCCATAATGAATCAAAGGAAGCTCTTATTGATTATGTCAATAACATGTTCTTACAAGTACATGCACTATATAAGATGGCAGACATAAATGTAAAGATTCAAGACATATTCATATGGGATACACCTGATCCTTATGACAAGAGTTCTTCTCGCAATGCCCTGAGAAGTTTCAAGACTCAACTAGATGGAAACTTTTCGGGCCACTTCGCCCATCTTCTATCAGGTCATGATGACCTCAGTGGCGGCACAGCTTATGTCAATGCATTGTGCAATAAGAACAAAGCATATGGTATGAGTAAGATACACTCGTCTATCGATGTACCTGGTGTATATAGTTGGGATGTACATGTCGTAGCTCATGAGATAGGCCACAATATTGGCTCTCCTCATACTCATGATTGTGCTTGGGGAGCGGATGGAGATAAGGCTATTGACTCATGTGGTGGCAGCAATGCTAATTGTCCAGATAGTACTATACCAGAAGAAGGCGGTACTATCATGAGTTATTGTCATACAAGTCAGGCAGGTGTAAACTTTAGTCTTGGATTTGGAGATGAACCCACTGCTCTTTTGCAAGAAAAAGTCAGAACGTGCATCCCGAGAGAAGGGGAAGAATGTAGCCAAGCAATTGACATAGATCAGGACAAAGCATCAATAACCGTATCCAGTATAGCGAGTGGCGCAGGGTCTCATCAAAATAATGCAACACATGCAAAATGGTATAGATATTATGCAAAGTACACTGGTACAATAACCATAGAAAGTTGTGGTCAAGGAGTTGATACAAGACTACATATCTATAATGGATCATGTGGTGAGCTTACTGAGATCGCTAGTGCTGATGACAACTGTATCAGTAGTGAAGGTCTTAATTATGCTTCCAGTGTGGTGGATCTTGCCATCACTGAAGACACATATGTATTCATAGAATGGGATGATCGCTGGAGTTCATCTGAGTTTCTCTTCAACTTTTCATTTATACCTAATCAATGTCAAAACGGATCAAAAGATCCAGATGAAACAGAAGTTGACTGTGGTGGCATATGTGGCCCATGTTTAGAACCATGTTCTACTCCCTCTTCCCTACCTGACACTATAGATCAAGCTGTGATCTTTATGAAGCCTTCACTGCTCACATATGATGGTCAGATTACCAAGACGGGAAGCCTCACTATGCAGTCCTCTGGTGGATTTGAACTTGAAGCAGGCTTTGAAATAAGCACAGATGGTAGGCTTGAAGCAAAGATTGGAGACTGCAAATAAAGAGACTTGTATTAGAGTTTGTATATATCTGTAGGTCGCTCACAGAGCACAACCTTATTTCCTTTAACAGCGATTGGAGACTTTAATAGATGCGTATTTCTCTGAATCACATGAAGCCACCCTTCTTCATCTAATTCTTTTCCTCTTAAGGAGTTCTGATATTCTGGTAGTGCTTTATTGAACAACTTTTTGGGTTCTATATCCATCTTATGTAAGAGACCTTTCCATCCTGTACTAGTGACATTTGCTTGTTGATGACTATATGTCTTCACATGTTTGGATATGCTTTTAGCATATGCTATGGTCTTTCTGTCGGCACTAGAATCAGGGTTATAGTAGATAAGTATCTCTCGTGGGTTGGTCTTCATAAACTGATATTTCCTATAAGATACAATAGATATCGCACTTATTATATTTTACAGTTATTAATATCTATATAGTGAAATAATATAGTATATATCACCACAATTACTACAGATAACAAAATATAATATTGGCTATCCTCCTATGACCATTTTCTTGCTTAAGGTTACATCCTTATACTTCATCTGGTAATAGACGAGCCCTTCCAAT
>CAZRXJ010000427.1:0-2836 GCA_964604025.1 uncultured Saprospiraceae bacterium
CCCTATATGGGATGAACTTTGAGTATATGCCAGAGTTAAGATATCGTTATGGATACTTTATAGTTTTGGTTTTGATGTTTTTGGTATTTGGCGGTTCGCTCTTATATTTTAAAAAGAAAAAATGGTTCTGATAGTTGGGCGTTATAAGCAGGGATACTCATAACAACATATTCTAAAGAGATTGCTCTTTTGACCAGAACATATAGATGCGTTCTGTTTTGTAATCGATCAATACTTTAGAAGCATTGAGAGAAGTTACACTAAGTATGCCATCGACAGCATGATCTTGGAGATTCTTCAATTCTGAAAGATTCTTAAAGCAGAATGGAGCCTTGCTTATCTTAATGTTGTTAATGCCAATCGATCTAAATGTTGTCGTTGATGCAGCGTCAGATATCGAAGTTGCATCAAGCACTGATATAGCTGCACCAGTATCAAATGCCAACTTCTTCAATTGTCCATCCACTTGAAGCTCAACAATAGGTAGATGATCTTCATAGTCTGAAATATTTACAGAAGTGACATCATAATCATGAACAGAAGTCGTGAAAGATACTCGATCTGCAATAAAACTAATCTCTCGGTGCTCATAGTTGATGACGATGCTATAATCTTTGAGTAAGTTATTGCCCAGTATACCTGCTATCGGCCTTCCAATTAAATCTTCAATATAAGTCAGATCCATAGCCCATGCTTCTACATCTTCTCTTAAGATAGAACCGTATTCAAATGTAGAAATATCCACTTCTGAACTATTCATGTTGCCGTTAACGGTCCATAATTGAAAGTCTACGCGATCAACTTTTTGATTGATCATCAGATGTGGTGCGCCTGTATCCAAAATATAACTTCCAGGTCTTCCATCCCGAGAGGCTTGTACCAGTATCAATCCATCGACTAACTCAAACTGAAGTGTTACATTGACCGCTACCTTTTCCTTTTCCGTACTGGCATAAGCGTTTATAACGGTTATCGCGCAGAGTAGAAATGCCACAAATGAGACAAAACGAATGATATATATTTTATATGTGTATAACATTGTATTTCAATAGAATACAACTATATGTAAACTATATGTTACCAAATATATCACTTTTTATTGAGTAGTTTACATTGAGTTAACATTAGGATGATGATTAGTTTACTTATTGATGATAATACAGACTACAAGGTTAATCCTCTACAAAGTGTTATGAAAACATAAGGTCTTAGTTCAATTCGGGCCCTGATCTAAGCGATTTGTATCAGGTTTTTTTGTAGGATTAAAGAGTTCCAGAAAATCAAATCGTCTCACTCATGGCCAAAAAGACAAGCAAATGGTGGACAGACATTTATGAAACCCAATGCTTGGTTTCATGTCGTAAATGCTTGAAGCTTACAGCTCCACAATACTAGTCTCAGAAGCTCCGTGTTCTGAAGAGATCTATATCTAAATGAAGATGGATTACATCAAAGCGATAATACCTCAACTCCTTGTTCAAAGACTATGTCTATCGGGATACCCGCTTCAGATAATCGGTCCAAATCAGACTGTAAGAGCGTCTTTATATTAGCTTTATCTGCTACCAAAGCGGCAACGGCATCATAGTCCCCATCACCTTGAAGTGTTAGTATGAGATTAGAAAGTTTGTCCATAGACTGCTCGAAGTTGTCACGATTGATTTTGTACTTTCCAGTTTCACCGTCTTTTTCAAAAGCCCCATTTTCATTGAAGTAATTGAAGCGTATCATATTAGCTTTACCATGTGCTGAAGATGCACCAAATCTTACAGATCTAAATATCGATGTCATAAACGTCACATAGTAATCCATAAGATCTTCCGTCAATTCACCGCGCTCATGAAGTTGTCGGATCATGTAGAGTCCTAGCATATCGGCCTTCCCTTCTTCAAGTGCCGAGGCATGTTCTTTCAAAGCAGTTCTTACGGTTCCTTTGCCATTGATCGTATTCTTGATACCCAGCCCGTGTGCTACTTCATGAAACATGGTATTAGAAAAGAAGGCATCGAAAGTAATATGATTGCGTTGACTATCATCTACAAGCATATCGGCTATCGGTATAAGAATCTTGTCAAACTTTGCTTGCATGGCATTCTTAAGTTGCAATCTTCTAGTGCCTTTGGCAAGTTGTACTTCTTCGTCATTAGGCAAGTTGATAGCAATGGTCTTACTTCCTGAATTACAATCGCCAGCATAATAGATGACATCATAAGCGTTGAGTTCGGTATCTGTACCTGGTGATTCAGCTTTATATTTTGGGTCAACCGGTAGACCACTTTGTAGGTCAGGAAGAAAGGCTGCATATTTGGCTAATCGCTGACTCCACTCCATATCCTTAACCAACACATAAGCTTCATGAGCAGCTTTATAACCGTATAGTTGATCTTCATAATTCTCTATTGGCCCTATCACCACATCGATCTGATTACTCTTCATATCTAACCAAGCCATATCACTATTTTGATAGTCGTCGGTTAGCAATGCCGCTGATCGCAAGGTCAGGTATTTTTTTAATCCTGCATCTTCCGCCAGATCTGCCGCTTCAAGAAGCAGCTTGGATACCTTCTCAACACCTTCTTGAAACATCTCGTGATATGGGATAGACATTAGCTTACCGTTGTCATCTCTCCTGATGAACGTATAGAGGCTTGCCTTGTCAGAAATATCTGCCGCTTCAAATTCTTCCTTGCTCATATCCGCTGGATAAAAGTTAGCACCTTCAGGTTTTGCTCCTACCCCATCAACAAATGGAGCATTGCCATTGAGTCTATCCCAAGGACCATAATTGATCATTGCAAAAGTCCTCAGATCGTCATCATCGATGCTTTTCAATAGT
>CAZRXJ010000428.1:0-2834 GCA_964604025.1 uncultured Saprospiraceae bacterium
TCATTTTTGTTCCTAGAAGAAGGGTTGAATCTGTCCAACGGTTCTATGTAGTAAGTTTCGGTTTCTAATGTCACACATCCCATCATCTTTGCGTTGTGGAAAGTTAACCTGGCACTGCTGTTTTTCTTGCCTTTGATATAGCCCGTAGTAGCTCGTGGCATACTTTGGTCTGCAGGAATATGAAAATTAGATACTTTATAATTAGATCCTAATAATTGATTATCGTATGTAACAATGGTATAACCTTTTAGTGGACCAAAGTTTATATCAATAGTCTTTTCTGTATAACTCTTTTTTAATTGAATTAGATCTGGTGTGATCGTACCGATGTGATAGTCTTCATATAAGGTTGTAAGATGGGCATTACTTTGGCTTAACACTGGCGCACCCGATATAATGAACGTAAAAATAGTGCTTATACCTATTCTTGTAAGTAGCTTCATTTGACTCCCTATAAAGTTTTTGAATGTAGTCTTGTCAAATTAATTTCGTGGTAATTAATATTTAGGTAATAGCAATTTACAGTATGAATAAAATTGAGTCTTGATTATGTCAGAACCATAGTCATGTGTAAGATGATCAAATAAAACGGAAACTTAGTAGCTAATTATAGTGATTTTATAGAGATGGACATGCTAAGATTATTTCTTCAATCGTCTTCTTAAGACATCAGATCCTCATCTCTTACAATCATCAAGATAGCTCTATGCGTCGCGATGATATATTCTTCATCGTTGAATACAATCTCATGAACACCACCTTGCCTGTATACAGCAAGATCACCAGATCTCGGTTGCAATGGCACATATTTGACTTGATCGGACTTATCTTTCCATACTTCGTTATCATCCTGAATCATAGGAATTGGGTATCCTGGACCAACCTTGATTACATAACCAGTCCTTAGTTCTTCTTTCTTGTGCAGTCCTTGCGGTAGGAAGAGCCCACTTTCTGTGCGTTGTATAGGAGTAGTCGGTTTTATTAAGATGTGATCTCCGATAAGGATGAGTTTAGATAAGTCTTTTTCCTTGATTTGTAGCATAACTAATAGCTTATATTGATAGACAGTGAACAAATGTATGAATCGCCCATCAGTGCGAAGGTGTACAAATAAGTCGGATTGACACCCAAACTTTCACATAATCCAACAGACATATATGAGCAAAAATGACCATTTTTGCACTCAATTTAAAACAGGCCTACATAAGTGGCTTCACTCAACATCATATGATTAAAATTGAGTTAGACATAGTTGCATTATCTCATAGCGTCACAGCTTCTCATAGTTATGCCGTGGTGCTAGGCGAAGTGGATGGAAAACGCAGACTACCCGTTGTTATTGGGGGGTTTGAGGCCCAGGCTATAGCAGTAGCAATGGAGCAGATGGCTCCTAACCGTCCATTGACTCATGATTTATTTAAGAATACCTTGGAGTCTTTCAACGTGGATCTTAAAGAGGTTGTGATCAACAACTTGCTTGATGGGGTATTCTATGCTAAGTTAGTCTGTGTTAAGGATGGAGAAGAATATGAGATAGATAGTCGTACTTCGGATGCAGTAGCCATGGCCGTTCGATTTGATTGTCCCATATACACTTTTGAATTTATCATGGATTCGGCAGGCGTAGAACTTGAGGATTCTGATGGTCCATCCGATATGTCTAAACCAAAATCTAAAACGGTCGAAAAAGCAACTCGTGCTTCTGATTATAGCAATATGACCGATGAAGAACTGACTGATTCACTTAATGAAGTATTGGCAAAAGAAGACTACGAGAAAGCTGCCAAAATCCGGGATGAGATGCTTAGACGTAAGTCGGGTAATAGCTAATTTATGTGCTTATGCCTGCGACTACTTCGCTTACACGGTTTATATCTGACTCGTTAAGATCTCTATGAAATACAAATCTGATCTCGTGTGGGCCAAACTGTACTGCACCGATATCTTGATCTTGTAACTTAGCCAGAAACGAAGTAGGGTCGCCTTGATCGGCTAAAGAGAACACCACTATATTAGTTAGGACAGGACGGACACTTTGGACATATGATTGCTGGCTGAGCAATTGTCCAATCTTACGGGCTCTTTTATTGTCTATCTTAAGATCGTCAATGTGGTTTTCTAAGGCATAGGTACAAGCGGCCGCCAGATAGCCTGCCTGTCTCATACCACCGCCCATAACTTTACGAAGTCTACGTGCCTTCTTGATATCTTTATGTGTACCTATTAGCACCGATCCAACAGGGGCTCCTAATCCTTTGGAGATACAGATTGATATGCTGTCAAATAGGGCGCCCACATCTTGTGTTGCTTCTCCTGTTTCAACTAGTACATTGAATAATCGCGCACCATCGAGATGTAGCTTCAATCCCTTTTTCTTGCATAGGGCGGTAATGGCTTCTATCTCACCCGTCGTATAATAGCTACCACCACCTTTGTTACAACTATTTTCAAGCACTACAAGACTGGATACAGGTAACCAATCATAATCTGGTTTGATCGCTCCCGCTATCTGATCGGCCGTAATTTTTCCATATGTTCCTTCTATGATATTCATAGATACACCAGAATTAAAGGCATATCCGCCGACTTCATATTGATAGACATGTGAATAGTGATCACATATCACTTCGTCAAGTGGTTGGGTATGTAGATTAATAGCTATCTGATTAGTCATCGTACCAGAAGGACAAAACAAAGCTGCTTCTTTTCCAAACATCTTGGCTGCTTTTGCTTCCAAAGCATTGATACTTGGGTCTTCGCCAAATACATCATCGCCTACCTCCGCCTGCATCATATAAGCGAGCATCTCAGGTGTAGGTTTAGTAACTGTATCG
>CAZRXJ010000429.1:0-2832 GCA_964604025.1 uncultured Saprospiraceae bacterium
CAACAACGATGCTCAGGAAGATATTCAATATGTACACGATGACACCAAGGGGAATAGAGCAGGCTATCTTGGGTATGAATAAAAAGAAACGCTAATGAGCTAAAGTGTTAATTAGTTGATGTGTTGAAGTTTTACTTACAATGCAACAATGCAACAATGCAACAATGCAACAATGCAACAATGCAACAATGCAATCAATCAATTTTCTGTGCGTTTTTAATTTCTTGATCTTTTTTTCTTTTGTCAAAGTATGCCTTGCCTCTTTTTTCTAATTCTTGCGGTGCTTGTCTTAGGTGACGATGATATGATACGATTAGAAACTTAGCCATGTCATCCGGGTGTGTTACACCATATTCTTTTAGCTTGTGAGAGAGCCGGCTTCCTTCATAAAAATTCCAATTAACGATCAACCATTTGCCCAACCCCATGACTAACTTATCTGCGGCGTTTTGTTCATCCGTTTCTAAAAGACGAGCCTTGCCTTTGTCATCGGACAGACGATCTATTTCAGACATGGCATCTACGACGTTGATGGGTATATATACATCATTGATATATTCTAGTTGAATGTTTTGTGCATAACGCTCTTCTGGTGTTACCACTAGTTCCTTTTGTCCATTTATCACTTGCGACATCAACAAATGAGGCAAGTAACATGCTACTAGTAAAAGCCATCTCATATTATCAGGATATTATGCGATTAGTTTAATCAGGTTATTGGTTTCTCTGATCTAATTAACGCATATTGTGTTATATAATTCTCGAAGACTTGTTTTTAACGGACTCTTAAGAACGGAAATGTATGGGTATTGGCCAGTTAGAGATATTCTTGATTCAGTTGATCATATTTTCATTGATTTATTTAGTCAATAGCTATGTTGGTTTTTTAGTATGTCTTGTGCTTGGGGTTATATCATTTGCCCTATTGGTGCTAAGCTTGATATTTGAACTTGTAGATCGGTCTAAGGTGCCTAAGTCTTATTACTTTTTTATGCTCAATACGGTTGTTGCTTGTTTCCTAGTGTTAGCTGTTTTTAGTGTCTTTGTAACTGGATCTTTTGATTGGATGAAGGAGTGAGCTATAATTGCAATTTCAAGTTACATATCGTTTAGACTAAAATTTTAAGTCTAACCTTTCGCAAACATTACTGTTTGTAGGGATTGATGATAGTCAGATTTCTAATCTTTTGATTATGCTGAAGATCTTCAGAATAGAGGATATTACAATTGGCAAGAGATGCTGCTGAAATAATTAAGGAGTCATAGAAAGAGTATTTCCAACGTTCTGAAACATCTAGTGCGTCTATATAGAAGTCTTCAGACGGATAAACCTGACATAGTGGAAAGAGAACGCGTTGACAATACAATGAACAGTCGTTATGAGTAAGTGAGGTCTTGAATTTTCTAGTTGAGACGTTAACGAACTCTTGGATTACTTGATAACTTATTACTCCTGATTGATCTGTCAAACCCTGCTTTATTAATTCTTGTGACCTAATACTCTTGTCACTATCAGAATCAAAGGAATAGACGATAATATTGGTATCAAGAAAGTATTTATCTGTCATTTAGCTCGTCTCGTGTGAAGGATTGATCCACTTGCACATAATTAAACTTTTTCATCAACTGATCATAGTCTTGACTTGCTTTTGTATGTCCCACATATGATCTCAACCATTCTCTAAAACGCTGATTGAGAGAGGTTTTCTCTGACTGAGCTTTTAAGCGTGCTCGAGTAATCAGTGCGTCTTCTGCGCTGAGGGTAATATTTTTCATTGCACTATATATTTGTACACGAAGATAGTGCAAATCGATTTATTACGCTATTTAAATTCAGGCAATTCAAAAAGGGAAAGAATCAAACTTAATAATCATTAGTAGAGTGGCTCACCATTAAGATTATGCCCCAGTATATCACTCATATAATTAAAGAATGGTTTTATGGCTTTATAGCTCTTGACAACTTCTCTGAGGAAGTCTTTGTGGTACATCTCCTTGGGTGTGTATTCTTTTGAAAATACAAATTGCTTATAACGCAGGAGGTCGATCGAAGGGTGATCTTTGTTGTAACCTCGAGGTGCACTTTTTACTTGATTGCCGATCATGTCACCCCATACTGATTTCATCTTTTTATTGTTGATCGCTTTTCTAAAATTTTTGTCGTCGATATCAATATTGGATCTAATCAATGCCATATCTGAAGGTGCGGGATTCCAAAAGCCACATGCTATATACCCACCTTCTGGATTGAGTCTGAGATAATATCCACCACGGAGATATGGTTTTGCTCGTCTTAGTGACATACTCCAGTGAGAATTATATGGTGTCTTATCTTTGCTAAATCGCACGTCTCTATATATTCTAAAAAGTTTGCTTTTTTCGATCTGATCGATCTTATCCATCTCTGTCATAAGATCGGCGAGTAAGTCTTTTACATTTTGTCTGGCGAGGTCATATCTCTCTTTTTGAGTAGCGAACCAGGGTCGATTGTTGTTCTCTCTGATATCTGTTAAAAGGCTGATTGTGTCTTTTTTTATTATTGTCATAGAGGTTTTATCTTCTCTTTAAAAGTTCGAATAACTTTTCGTTTACATAAAAATTTGATTTACCAAGTTTTTGTTTTCTAAGTATTCCGTCTTTGGCAAGTCTATTTAAGTAGTTGCCTGCGGTCAATCTGCTGACTTTTAGATCTCGTACAACATACTCAATTTTAGAATATGGGTGTTTATATAAACTGTTAATCAAATCTTGGCTATAAAACTTGTAGTTGTTACGTAGTTCTATTTTTGAATTTTGCATTAATGCTTTTATTTCAATAATTAGTCTTATAGT
>CAZRXJ010000430.1:0-2811 GCA_964604025.1 uncultured Saprospiraceae bacterium
GAGTATCTATTAGAGCATATAAGCCATATAAAAAGAACTCCCTGTAGAGCTTAATCTGACTTCCTTTGTTGTCTTGACATGGAAAGACTATTTTGAGTTTATCATTTTTTACAAATCCTAAAGAGTCTAAATCGGACTTGGAGAAATCAAATTTTACAGGAGGTAAACGACATACTTTTTTTCTAGCATTGCCTCGGGCACGTACTCTCCCTTCTAATTTTAAACTAGTACCATCTTTTTTATTGACAACAAAATTAGCGGGTTGATATTCTTCTTTCCTACTTTTCCTAACGAGGTTTCTAATATCTGTTTCTATACTGACATTCAATCTTTCTGGCATCTGATAGAGGTAATTGAAAAAACTCTTTGCGTCATGATCATTCGGACCTTTGATACGTTTTTCAACTCCTTTGTTATCAACTGTATAGTATTTCTTTTTTTTGATTTTGAGTCCTTGAGCATTTAGCCCTAACTTGATGCTGCAATCTATCGCTATAACTTTACCATTGTGAAGTGACATTATCTCGGTCTGTGAGGTATGACCTACGATTATTGCAGATTGATCCAAGGAGGTAAGTATAGTATCGATCATAGAAAGACTAGAATTCCTTGAGTCAAAATATCCTCGATACCACAATGGGCCATTTTCAAGTGCTAGAATTTGCAGATGCTCATCCTCGGTGTTTCGCTCTTTTCTGATCAGGTGATCTTTAAATGCCTTGTTAACTTCTTCAATTGAAGCATCAAGTCCTAGTACGGCTGTAGAAACACCACCATGGACAAACAAGTTGTTATTGATAGATAGTAGTACAGGATGACTTGAAAGCCAATCTCCAAGAATGCTTCCTTCTCTAAAAAACTGATCATATCTCGTTGTGAACAATGCTGAACTGTAATAATACTTTTTGTGTATATACCTTAGGTCATTGTTGAGTACCATTACTTCATGATTGCCCAACATAACATGAACCTTACCACCTGCTTTCTCCGCTTTCTTTTGCAAATGAAATAAAAACCACAGAAGGTCAAGTACCTTATCACCACGATCAAAATTGTCTCCTATAATTACAAGATGTCCTTGATTGAATGTCCAATCGTTGTGCTCATCAATAACCTTATTGGATTTTAGGAGCGTCAGAAAAAGATCATACTGGCCGTGTATGTCACTTACTGCAAATATTTCATTTACGTCAGTGTAAGATGCTTTATTAGAGGCTGAAAAATCAAGATCTTGAAGATCCACAACAGGCAGCGAGTCTACATCAAAGATAGTAGCATCAGACTTCATTAAGGTTGTGTCATGTCCTTGGCCATTAGTGACCCATTGTATCAACAGACTATCATCCTCTTGAAATATATATGGTCCGTCAAAGTAATTTTTTGATGTTTGAGCAGAAACATCTCCTACTACGGCAAAGAACATAAACAGCAGTAGTCCTTTCAATATGTGATTCATAGCACGGCTAATTCTTGCTAATAATATATCTGAATATGGTGATCGTTGATAAAACATAATTACAGTAGTAAGTCCTATTGTAAATAACGACAATAAATCAATATTGATCGTTAATATCCTGTTATTATGTTAATAACAGGACTTAGTAAAATACCTTTGTCAGTTGATATGACCATTCCAGTATTGATATATCCTGATTCATTCTTCATATAATTTATGTACCTAAATGAGATGACTTACTTTTGCATAAAATAATTCAATGAAAAGACTATCACTCGCTATAATACTCGTGTCTTGCGTTACCTCATTGTCAAGCCAAGCACCATCTTATGTCAATTTTGAATGGGATGTATTTCGATTTGGATATGCTGTACCATTGGATGGAGAGGTTGATGGTGGGCTTGCCTTTGGAGGAGAGGTCAGATATAACGCGACAGATCACTTCTCAATAGGTATAGGTGGTGATGGGGCGGTTTTTACACCTGATTTTTTTGACGAAGGTGAATTTGGTATTTCTGGTGCTTCCCTGCTTTTAGGTGATTTTTACTATTCTAATACTTCAGGACAGAGATTATTCACTGGTTTAGGTGTGGGTTTGTATTCATCAGCTACTATAACTACAGTGACCAATAATGTGGAAGAAATAATCCAGGGTGGTTCTGGATTTGGTATAGCGCCAAGGATAGGATATGAGTTCAACCATATTCGATTGCAAGGTCAATATAATTGGATATTAAAGGATGATGGTCCGTCTAATTATTTTGGTGTAACAGTAGCGCTTACTTTATGGGGTGGTTATCGTGGAGGGTCATCTGGAAGAGGTAATGATAACAATAAAGTTCTCGACTAGGTACTCGTCATTATTAATCTCGTGATCATGAGCTATCATATCGCTAAGACTAGTCTAATTAATTGATATGCAGTATACTTAAGACAACATCTGTCATAGACTCTAAGCACAAATATTACAGTACACCATTGTTCACCAACTTATGTGCATGATCTACTGCACGAGCTGTTAATGCCATGTAGGTTATACTTGGGTTTTGTGTCGCCGAACTCGTCATACAAGAGCCATCAGTGATAAATACATTAGGGACTTCATGCATCTGATTCCACTTGTTCAATACACTTGTTTTAGGATCCCTTCCCATTCTTGCTGTACCCATCTCATGTATGGCTGCACCAGGTGCTGTGGCATTATTGTGAGATTGAATATCTACACAACCTGCTGCCTCTAACATCTCTTCTGCGCATCTTACGCCGTCTATACGCAGGGCATGTTCATTATCACGTAGCTTGGCATCAAAAGTTATGATGGGCATACCATGTTTATCCGTTTTATCGAAGTTCAA
>CAZRXJ010000431.1:0-2803 GCA_964604025.1 uncultured Saprospiraceae bacterium
GACAGATCAATAATAATAACAACAGGAGGGAAAATGCCATGCAAAGAGCCAATAGGGCAAAAATGTTAAAAAAAGAAATCAAACCTTAGATAAATTTTAATCAAATAGGCGTTTTATATAATTACGTAAAACGCCTATTTGATTTTTTGTTTTCACTCTATTTCGTTCTTACAACACAATTCAGGGCCTACTATTTATTTTACTAGTAGCGATTATGCTCTCATTATTACTCATCAAGCCCGTAGTGACATTTTTTTAGTGACCAATGATGCTCTTGTTATCGAAATCGGTGCTGTTGCTGCTCAAAGTGAATCCTTCGAAATGTGAGAAGCCGATTCTAATAACAGCGTTTTAGTCGTTGATGAAGAACAATCTTGTTGATATCAACTCTTCACAATTATTGAATAAACTTATAAAACTTCCTATCTCAGAATAGAAAGACAAAAGGGACAGTATCAGGCACCCTGGTCTCATGGCTAAGCCTTTTGGACTAGAACAAGGACAAACTACCATCGCAAGTATTAATGCCAATGGGGTACACTATCGTCTATTAAAGTACTCTCTGAAGACAATCAGTAATGAGAAAATAAAAAGTAACTTCTCTGGAACAAGATGCAATAAAACTTAAGAAATTAATGGCTATCAATTCAAAAGTAGAATTACTATAAGAATACCTTTAGTACTTTATTAAAAGCTTCGGGTCGTTCCATCATAGGTGCATGACCACACTTGTCTATAAAGTGTAGTTGTGTATTAGGAATTAATTCGTCAAATTTTTCTGCTACGAAAGGTGGTGTGATGCTGTCTTGTTTTCCCCACACCAATAGGGTAGGACATGAGATCTTATGTAGCTGATCTTCCAGATTGTGCTTAAGTGCTGTTTTAGCAGTGATGACGATACGAATTGCTTTTTCTCTATTATTGACAGTTTCAAAAACTTCTTCTACAAGATCTTTATTTGCAACAGCAGGATCATAAAATGTCTCTGCTACTTTTTTAGCTATATAATCTTTGTCACCTCTTCGTGGATATCCATCACCCATACCACTTTCAAAGAGACCACTACTCCCTGTAAGGGTCATAGACTTCACTAGTTCAGGATGTGCTAAGACAAACAATTGAGCTATGTGTCCTCCAAGCGAATTACCAAGTATATTGATATCCTTATAACCTTGATACTTTACAAATGTCTTGGTAAACCCAAGCAAACCATCAAGACCTGTTTCTTTTATATCCAACTCATAAATAGGCAGCATCGGCACGACAACATTATGAGTAGGTGCAAATGCTCGGATGAGTTGACGAAAATTACTTAGCGCACCAAAAAGCCCATGAAGTAATAACAAAACAGGTTTGTCAGGTGAGGTTTCTATGAATCTAAAACCGTCCTTTTCTTTGAGTTCTTCCAAATAATTAATTTAATAAGAGCTACAAAAGTAAGCTTCTTAGAAATAGAAGTGATACTTAGTCTATAATTGTTGACCTTCATTGTCATTATAAGATACTGCCCAACCTGCATAATACAAATGAAGCATATATGCAGATAACAAAAGAACTGCTATTCCTTGATGAAGAACACCCCAGTATACTGGTATGATACCTATACTTTTCACTAAGGTTAATATACCAACCACGACTTGTAGCATCAAAAAGACTATAAAAACATAGTAACTATTTATTCTCTTTGTATCTGCTTCTATGAACTGTCTCCTTATCAACACATACAACGCATATCCTGTGATTACATAAGCTAAACTGCGATGCAAAAATTGAACAAGCGTGACCAGAAATCCCGATTCTTCATAATTATTGAAGTTATGAACTGACCAATTGCTAAGACTAAATATTTGTGCTGGTATGATCTCTCCATTGAGATCTGGCCACGTATTGACAAATAATGCAGCCTTTGTACCACTCATTACACCACCTAAGAAAATCTGTACGATCAATAAAATCAAAAGCGGTGTAACATATCTACTCACCTTGATCTTCTTAACCTGACGATATGGATGGATGTATCTTATGAATGCCCACCACAATGCGATAAAGACACCGATACCTATACATAAATGAAGAGATAACTTATAAGCATTGACCCAAGGTCTGTTGATCAATCCACTGGCGACCATAATCCATCCAAATGTGGCAGCAAGTGCAGCCAACAATATGACTATGCCGAGTCGTTTTACCAAGGACATTGGAATCCACTTTCGTAAATAGAAGAAAAGAAATGGAAAGAGAAATACAAAACCCATGCTTCTGGCCCATAGTCTGTGTAAGTATTCCCAAAAGTAGATAAACTTGAAGGTGCCCGCAGTGAAAATAGATCCCATCTCCATGCCCACATTGATCTTCTTGTATTGAGGCGTTTCTTTATAGTTTTCAAATTCTTCTTGCCATCCTTCAGCAGTCGTCGGCGGCAAGGTACCAGTCACAATCTCCCACTTAGTGATGGATAAACCAGAACCCGTAAGTCTGGTGATGCCACCGATGATGATCTGAGCATAAATCATAATCAAACCAATTACTAACCAAACCACAACTGGTTTTGAAAGTGGAAACCTCGATGGACTACTTTGATTCATGGAACAAATGTACATTGAGTTGAAGAGAAGAATTTTCTCTGTTTTCCTACTTGCTTCTTTTTATTGATTATTAATTAATTTATAAATGTCATTATTATTAGGGGCGTTAGTATGTGTATAGTTTTATCATCAATAGTTTTATGTACTATTTATCAACAATTACAATCTGCTATACTTTCCAAAAGAATCTATATCTCTAATAAATAAAATAACTCACG
>CAZRXJ010000432.1:0-2796 GCA_964604025.1 uncultured Saprospiraceae bacterium
ATGGGTATCCATATACTCCTCTGTCAGTTGTAGGTTGAGAAGCTATATGGATACCCATGGACAGATCTCCATAACCCAATGAGTTAGCAGGAAGCGTCTCTGCTGTTGCGCCGCTAAATTGGTTTACACCATTAAATTGATCTTGAAAGGTGAGGTCCTCATAGTTAACACTACGTTGTCCTAAGCCCAGTTGTAATCCTGCACTTAGATAAGTGTTACTTACGGCTCCTAATAACTTGTGATATGCTCCAAAGGCAGAGATATGATTAGTGTTATAATCGAAGATGCCAACTCGATCAGAAAAGAACTGAAGACCTACTGCTGCTCGATCATTGCCACCACTGAATGATCCTTTTTTATTGCGTACGGTAAACTTTACATCTCCCCCAGCAGTCAAGGTCGTGAACGGTTGTTCTATTGCTCCATTCCACTGAGTACGATAACTTGACATCAATCGATATGTCCCTGAATGAGATCCAGTGAGCGCAGGATTGAGGTACATGGGATTGCCATAGAACTGGCTAAATTGTGCATCTTGACTACTTAATCCACATACATATAGTATGAAAATACCTATGGTAAGCCCTCTTTTGGCTATACAATCCACAACATTCATATGGTCCTAAACGCTTGTTTGAGTAGCTAAGTATTTGAAGATGGGTTTAATGGGGTTACAAAAGGGGGAGGAAGTTTTTATATGTTTTATGAGTTGAGCTTGGGTTTGCACTTGAACTTGATAGTTGACTTAATGAACTTATCGCCTGAGTTCTTATCTTGGGCTGATCAAGATTATCTAAGAGTTGAAAGGAAATGTAACAACGATATTGACTGTTTGTCCACTTAGGGCGAAGCCAGAAGATTCTTCGGAGATGATCACTCAGCTATTATTTGGCGAAAGCGCAGTTGTATTACAACAACATAAGAAGAACTGGACTAAGATCAAACTTGATTATGATGGCTACGAAGGATGGATAGATACAAAGCAACTAGTCAAAATCAAGGAGCGAGATGCATCTTCTTGTGCGTATAGTTTAGAGTTATTTGATACTATTTTTGCGGATACTAAGAGTACATGGGTCACGCTGGGGGCAGAGCTGCCCTTATATGATGGTATGATCAGTAAGGTTGACCAGATAGCTTATCGATTCAGTGGACAGGCGGTTAAAAAGAAGGATCTCCATGTCGATGGGGATTTGATTGAAAAGCTAGCTAGGAGATTAATTAACACGCCATATCTATGGGGAGGAAGGACACCATTGGGTATAGATTGTTCTGGGTTTTCGCAACTCATATATAAGTGTGTAGGCTTAGAGATCTTAAGAGATGCCAGAGATCAAGCGACTCAAGGTGATACGATCGATTTTGTTTCTGCGGCGAGACCTGGTGATCTAGCATTCTTCACGAAGCAAACAGATAAAATATCACATGTTGGTATTATCCTCCCTGATATGCAGATCATCCATGCTTCGGGTCATGTCCGTGTGGATGTACTTGACCACTATGGTATCTTTAATAAGGAAATACAAGAATACACACATCGGCTTAAGATTATAAAAAGGTACTTTTAAGTGCTGAAACAAAATATATGTATCACAACCCATTTATCTATTGTCCCAAATGTCAATCAAAGATGGCGCCAGGGCTGAATAATTATAATTCTTGTACCTCTGACACTTGTTCCTTTGTCCAATACGAGAATCCTACACCCGTGGTCGCGGCAGTAGTAGAATATGGCGAAAAGCAAGTTGTACTTGGACACAATGCACTATGGCCAAAGGGGTGGTTTGGATTGCTTACAGGATTTGTGGAGATGTATGAAGATCCAGCTGATACAGTGATCCGAGAAGTGAAAGAAGAGGTCGGCCTGGATGGCGAACTTGTCTCCTTTATAGGGCATTACACCTTCAAGCGTATGAATCAATTGATCATCGCATATCACGTTAGGGCGACTGGTGAGATTGTCTTAGATGATGAGATCGATGAGGTTAAAGTTGTTCCTTTTGATCAAGTCAAATATTGGCCTGCGGGCACTGGATATGCATTGCGTGATTTTCTTCAAGGCATCGGGTATAGTCCGCAAGAACGTTCATTCAAATAGTATCAGCATAATAATGAACACTTACTCCATAACTGAGTTATTGTAATTATGGAAAATATGGAAACTGCAACTATAGGTGGAGGTTGCTTCTGGTGTACAGAAGCAGTGTTTCAAGATCTTAAAGGGGTTCATAGTGTTACATCTGGCTATGCTGGTGGACATGTTGAGCATCCTACTTATCGACAAGTATGTGGCAAGATGACTGGACACGCCGAAGTGATACAGATTAAGTTTGACCCTAAGGTTATCAGTTTTGAAACGTTGCTTGAAGTGTTTTGGACGACACACAATCCGACAACGCTTAATCAACAAGGAGGAGATAAAGGCCCCCAATATCGCTCAGCTATATTCTATCATAACGAAGAACAAAAAGAGATTGCAGAACGCTCCAAAAAAGAAGTGGCAACAACGCTATGGTCGGATCCTATTGTAACAGAGGTGACGGCATATTCTAATTTCTATATTGCCGAAAAAGAGCATCAGGACTTTTATAAACTCAATGGTAGTTTTCATGGTTATTGTACCGTGGTCATCACACCTAAGGTGGCTAAAGCAAGGTCCAGATTTGGGGCATTGATGAAAGACTAACTCGTCGGTAGTCTTTGCCATATCCTAATTACAATATTTAATAGACCTTATCCTATGGTGAAAACTAGTTTAGGTGAATAACTGTTTGCAAAATGTTATCATACAATTTG
>CAZRXJ010000433.1:0-2785 GCA_964604025.1 uncultured Saprospiraceae bacterium
ACGGTACGATCATCGTATTCTTTGTATTGACAGCAGGCTTGAGTGGTACCTTTAGTAATCTACTTATACCATTGCAATTAGGAGCAAGAGATATGGCGTCGCCATTTCTAAATATGTTATCATATTGGTTCTTTTTCTTGTCCGGTGTGGTGATGTTTTATTCATTGTTCTTAAGTACAGGTCCCTTCTCGGGAGGCTGGACAGCCTATCCTCCGCTGAGTGCGTTGCCCCAAGCATCATCCGGCTCGGGAGCGGGGATGACTTTGTGGCTAGTGAGTTTGACTTTATTTGTAGTCTCTGTTCTGTTGGGTGGGATTAACTATATAACTACCGTTCTTAACTTAAGAACAAAAGGTATGTCACTATGGAGAATGCCATTAACGATATGGGCATTCTTAGTTACAGCTATCATTGGACTTTTGTCTTTTCCTGTTTTAGTTTCAGGGTTCTTCTTATTAATGTTTGATAGAGGATTAGGAACGAGTTTTTATCTAAGTGACATATTTATACAGGGACAAGCTTTAGACTTTGTTGGTGGTAGTCCGATACTATATCAACACTTGTTTTGGTTTTTAGGACACCCTGAGGTATACATTATAATATTGCCAGCGATGGGTATTGTATCAGAGGTGTTGTCTGTACATGCTCGTAAGCCGATATTTGGTTATAAAGCGATGGTCTATTCTATATTGGCGATTGCATTTTTAAGTTTTATAGTTTGGGCACACCACATGTTTATGTCTGGTGTGAATCCATTTATTTCTAATTTCTTTGTAATCTTCACATTGATCATTGCAGTACCATCTGCCGTTAAAGTGTTCAATTGGATAACCACGCTATGGGGCGGTAACATACGGCTTAACACACCGATGCTTTTCGCTATAGGGTTTGTATCTATGTTTATATCGGGTGGGTTGACAGGTATCTTCTTAGGTAACTCTGCGATTGATATACAGCTGCACGATACATACTTTGTAGTTGCTCACTTCCACATTGTTATGGGTGTAGCAGCGATGTTTGGTATGTTCGCTGGTATCTATCATTGGTACCCTAAGATGTTTGGAAGATTTATGAATGAGACCTTAGGCAAGCTACACTTCTGGGTTACGATGATTGGCGCCTACGCAATCTTTTGGCCGATGCACTATATCGGTATGGCAGGTGTGCCTAGAAGATATTATCGATTTGATGGATTTGAGGCATTTGGTCAGTTTACAACCATGAATCAATTTATTACTATAGCGGCAATTATTGTATTTGCGGCACAAGTGCTTTTTATAATTAACTTCTTTTGGAGTCAAAACAAAGGTCGAAAGCAAACTACAAAGAACCCTTGGGGAGCGACGACACTTGAGTGGACTACTCCTATCATAGCAGGACACGGTAACTGGGAAGGTAATATACCTTCAGTTCATAGATGGGCATATGATTACGGGAAAGATGGAAATGATTTTATACCGCAGATAGCACCTTTGACTGAAAAAGAAAAAGCGGAAGAACATCAACATTGATGAGTAAATCTATAGCTGGACATATAACTTTTAAGCAAATAATCGCAGATACAATCGGCGATTACTTGATTCTTATAAAAATGAGGTTGACTAGTCTTGTTGTATTTACAGCAGTGGCATCATATCTCATTGCATCAGGATTAGTCTTTAATGGCATAGATCTTTTGCTTCTTGCTATTGGCGGATTTGGTGTTGCAGGTGCGTCCAATGCACTCAATCAAGTCTTAGAAAAGGACTACGACATCTTAATGACAAGAACTAAAGATCGTCCGATTGCAGCTGGTAGGATGACCATGTCTCATGGAGTAATGTTTGCAGGTTTTCTATGTATGCTTGGGATTACTGCATTGGCTGTTTTTAATGTTTTGACGGCATTCTTAGGTATGTTGGCTTTTGTCACATATGCTTTTATTTATACACCATTAAAGAGATATTCTAGTGCTGCTGTTTTTGTGGGAGCCATAGCAGGAGCGATGCCTATGCTTATAGGTGTTGTGGCATGGACTGGCTCAATAACATGGATGGCAGTTGTGCTTTTTATGATCCAGTTTACTTGGCAATACCCACACTTCTGGGCAATAGGATATTTGGGATTTGAAGATTATAAAAAAGCGGGTTTCAAGTTTGTCCCTTCAAGAGATGGACAAGCTGATCGCGGTATCTCTGAGAGCTCGATAGGTTATGCATCAGTCTTGGTTGTTATAGGAATTGTTATGGGCGTACAAGGCCTTGCAGGCATTATAGCTTCTATCCTAATGGTAATGTTGGGCTTGATATATCTATGGTATGCTGTTAGATTTTATAAAGAGTTTGATATGGTATCGGCTAAGCGATTAATGTTTAGCTCACTTTTATATATTCCAATTGTAATGTTGGTTTTAATCATTGATAAAATCTAAAAGATGGAAGCAGTGGCACCACGTTACAGTAGAACAACTAATAAGATACACCCATTAAAGTTTGCGTTGTGGATTGCTATGGCGAGTATCACTATGATGTTTGGTGCTTTCACATCTGCATACATAGTAAGACGATCAGCAGGTAATTGGTTAGAATTTGAATTGCCAAGTATCTTCTTTGTCAGTACGATTGTTCTTTTACTTTCAAGTCTTGTTTTGCATACTTCTTTTAAGTCTTATGTTGAAGGACAAGAGTCGAGGTATAAGTCACTACTTGTTGTCAGCTTTATACTGGGTGTAGCATTTCTTGTGTTACAATATCAAGGGTGGATAGCATTGTTCAATAATGGCATTGATCTAAAAGGTAATCCTTCG
>CAZRXJ010000434.1:0-2772 GCA_964604025.1 uncultured Saprospiraceae bacterium
TTAGCCATTTATCTTTTACTAGTTCATCACTTGCCTACTACAACCTTAGCATGCCTGATGATCTTATCATTAAGTAAGTATCCATTCTCGATGGTATCAATAATCTTACCTTTCATATCTTCTGTAGGAGCAGGAATCTCCGTTATTGCTTCATGCAATTCTGGATCAAAATCTTCTCCAGTACTCTCCATAGCTACTACTCCCTTAGACTTCATGATGCCATGAAGTTTATTATACACTAAAGAGACACCTTCGGAGAAAGACTCGCTACTATCATCGTCCTCTGCACTTTTTTTTGCTCTGTCAAAGTCGTCTAACACAGGTAAAATAGAAGCAATTGTCTCTCGACCTGCAGTACTCATAAGATCTATTCTTTCTTTAACAGTTCGCTTTTTATAATTGTCGAATTCTGCGAATAACCGCAAGTATTTATCCTTTGCTTCTCCAAGTTCTTGTTCCAAATCATTGATCTTGGATTTAAACTCCTCAGCTTTATCCTTTCTGCCAAATCTCTTTTTCTTCTTAGGCTTTTCTTCTTGTTCGACTTGAGTCTGAGTGGCTTCATCCACGGACTCATTTCCTTCTTCCTGGATTAAGTCTTTATCTTCTTCGTTACTCATAGTTACATTATCCTATTAATCTCTATAGCTAGTTAATCAATATTGTTGCCACAAAGAAAATGCCGTCATTTTGTCACTAATCTTTAATAAGAATAAGACAAGATGATGAAGTATAACGACACTATGTCTTATTGGCAGTTATCTGGTTTTATCTATTCTTCTTCAGAGCTTCCTTCTTCGGGTTCTTTTTCAAATGGAAATAGATTGTGTTTTTTCAGAAAGTTGTACCATTTGATCACTTTTTTCACATCGCTAACCAAGACTTGATCTGGATCGTAATCAGGGAGTATAGTGCTGAAGTACTTGAATAACTCAGGTTTTGGAGTATTCAAAGGAGGCGGAGGATTAGTTGCTTCTTGTTCTGCGATAGTCTCAAAGACGGTATTGATCGCTGTCGCATCTTCTATAGTATAGATGGCTACAGTACCGAGAGGAGTAAATTGATGTTTGCGCATTGAGGCAAACTTAGTCTTACCTGATATTATATCTTCTATGATCATGCCATTGGACCTACTACCCGCAATCTTATATAGACCTGGCAATCCACTTACAGCTACTATCTCATCTATGGTCATCTTCTTGTTATTTTCTATGTATCAAATGTTAACTCAACTTCTGGGCTCTGCGCTCGACTTTGGCAGACTAATATGTATCCTGATGCCACTTCATCGTCATCAAGAGCGTAACATGCATCCATAGTAACATCTCCTTTTACAAGTTTGGCTATGCATGTTGAACAAGCCCCGCTGGTACACGAAAAAGGTGCATCAATCTTCTCTTCTATCATCACATCAAGAATGGTCTTGTCAGAAGGAACAGAGATATCAAACTCCTTTCCATTTAGATGAGCTTTCACCTTACTGGTCACACCTCCTGAAGCTGCTGTTCCACCACCTGCTGGTGCCGCAGTGATAAAGTGCTCGGTATGAAGGGCCTTTTTATCTACACCCTTATTCTCAAGATGATCTATCAATGTGTCAATCATTGCCCCAGGTCCACACACGAAGTAGTGAGTATCTTTGTTCACAGGAGGATTCTCTTTAAGATAGGCATCGATTTTCTTTCCATCTAACCTTCCTTTCCAACCCATCCAACTTTCTTTCCCTCTTGAGAACATACCCTTTAGACCACCTTCTTTTGTCTTAATAGGTTGAGATAAAGTCTGCTTGAGAAAGAATTGACCAGCGTACTTTTTTTCTAGATCCAACAATTGATCCTTAAATATTACAGAGCTTTCATTTTTGTTACCATATAATAGATGACATCTGGACTTGGGCTCTTCTTCGAGTAAGGTCTTTAATATGGATATAATAGGTGTAATCCCACTTCCAGAAGCTATAAAGTAGAAGTCTCTGGCTAAACTGTGGTTATGGTCTATGCCAAATGTCCCATCTGGTTGCATCACTTCAATCGAGTCTCCCACTTTGACTTGATCGTTAATATGATTAGATACTAATCCTTTCTTGACCCTCTTAACATTGACGCCCAAGGTTTTATCCAAGGGACTTGTACAGATGGAATATGCACGTCTAACCTCATTGCCCTCAATGTTAAACCTAAGGGTCAAATATTGGCCTGCTTTGTACTTATAACTATCTGTCAAAGTATCTGGCACTTCAAAATATATACTTGACGCTTGATCTGTCTCTTGGACCACTTGACTAACACGCAAGCTGTGAAACTCGTGACTCATTATATCTTCTTATAAAAACTCCAAAAATAAAAGCTGCAAAAGTAAGCTTTCAAATAACACTTCTCAACAACAGAACAAAGCCAAAAATGATTAGAGCAGTCCCTGCTATTTTATTAATCATTGTAAGTTTTTCTACTGTGATTCTCTTTCTAATCACTTTAGCAAGAAAGACCTTCATCGAATCAGTAATCATGATGGTTAATATGATAGAACCTACAAATAACCAACTTTCAATATTGTTCAATTGTCTTTTAGTAACAAAAGCCGTAATAGTACTCAACCAAAAAATAAATGTGAAGGGATTGACTGTATTAACCATAAACCCTTTTATCCAATAGCTAAAGATGCCACTTCTGCCGATCGGTTCTTTCTTGAAGTTGATTACTGCTTTCTTAAACATAGTCGCAACTCCAACACCTATCAAAATAACTCCACCAATGAGCCCAACCCAAAAAACGA
>CAZRXJ010000435.1:0-2740 GCA_964604025.1 uncultured Saprospiraceae bacterium
GATCTAGTTATATTAAGGGAGATGAAGTGCCTGTCCAAGTTAATTAGCGTGCGCTGTTTCTAATTTGCTTAGATCATCCTTCTTTTTTTCTTTTGACTTAGGATAGATATGCTTGGCTTTTAAGAATTGTCCAAACCTTTCTTGTCCAAATTGTTTTGAAAACCCATTGCCTTCCCAAGCTATCTTGCCATTGATCATAACCAGATCTACAACATCATCGTTGCGATTAACCAGACGATCGCAATCTTGTAAAAATGCTGCTGTATGATACTCATGTACGCTATCAGATAATTTTTCGGGATCTATAATTGTAATATCAGCTCTCTTACCTACAGCTATATGTCCTGCATCGATATTGAAAAAATCAGCATTCTCTTTTGTAAGCCTCCATATGGCTTTTTCAAAACTCATCAGTGGCTCACCTTGTTCATGAGAAGCTTGCACATATCGCAGTACTCTGATAGGCAGATTATAAAAAGCCATATTATTAATATGTGCACCTGAATCAGCAAACCCTAAAACAACATTAGGGTCATTGTAGTGAGGCTTATACCTTGATGGATCGTGATTGCCAATGGTCGTCTCCCAGAGTATCTCTTTATCCATCTCTACAACAAGATCTAAAAAAGCATCTACTGGATGTTGATCACGTTCATTAGCTATATCTAAAAATGACTTTCCAACTAAAGAAGCATTAGGTGCTTTCACGACATAGGCATCACCAAAGTCTTTCTGCCATACCTTGGGTGTCAACTTAGATCTATAGTTTTTCTTAAACTCTTTTCTATATGCAGGATCATTCAAAGTTGTGTTTCTTTTCTTTAGATCTCTAGATAGATGACGTGCTAACTCTCCAGCCGGAAATTCTTCAAAAACTACAAGTTCCATTCCTTCTGCAAGTACTCTGAATGGAACTGGAAAAGCTTGCATTCTAAAATCCGCTTTGCATATAGAATTAAAGAAAGCACATAATTTACTCACGATCGGCCTGATCAACGGGTCGCCTTTGAGATCCATGAGTGCTACAAGAGAGGTCTTCAGTGGTTTCCTCCAGAAGAAAGCAGAACTCTGCACCATATACCACAATGCACCTACTCGATTGACGAGATTAGGAACACCTTGAAGATGGGCACCTCTTCTTCTTGCGACATCTGTCAACGCTCTACGTTCAGATGCATTGGCATATGCTGCAGGAAGTAACTTAGACCAATGTCTACCATCCATTTTATCCCATGGATTATGTTGCATTGAGATACCCACAAATCCTTCATCAAGGGCATCTTCTAAGATGTCTTGCATCTGGTTTATCTCATTAGTGGTTGGATTGTCATCCTCATCCAAAGATCGATCTATACCCATCACAGCTGCCCGGATATCCGAATGTCCTATGAATGAGGCAATATTAGGACCTACAGAAAGGCTATGTATATGCGCTTTCCATTCCTTTGGTGTATTCCAGTTTTTTTCTTCTTTAAGAATAGGATATAATATCTCTCTCGGAAATGCCTCGACCCGTGTAAACATATCGCAGCAATCTTCTACATCCGCACATATAAATGATAGCGAGCATCCACCTAACATCACTGTTGTGACACCATGTCTAACAGACTCGCTGAGCTCTGGTGCAACAAGTACCTCGCCATCATAGTGTGTATGATTGTCTATAAAGCCTGGCATAACCCATTTGCCTTTTGCATCTATAATTCGAGCACTATTGTGAATGATGTTTTGCTCCGATATATCCGTGATTATTCCATCTTCAATGAGGATATTTGCCATTTTCGCAGGACTTTCTGTTCCGTCATATAAAAGAGCATTTACAATAAGTATCGGTGTCATCTTTAATTTATAAAAGCGATGAATGAATCTATCTATAAGGTAACATTATTTTGCTATCTCCATTTACAATGTAAGCGGTATTGGACAACAGACGACCAAATAGTAGAATATCAATTAAAGCCCTAACCAATAATTAACTTTTAATACGAGATTTCTACCTGTAGGCGTTAGTCTATCTAAGGTTGTATAGTTATCTGTATAGACTAAGAATATATCTGACATCGGTGCATATCTCCATTGTAGTCTGGTATTGACGTTCATTCTTTTGGCCTGAGTATTATATTGAAAAAAGGTGGTCCAAAAAAGTGAAGTAGAAAAATTGACTTCTGCCCTTGCTGTAGTAAGTGTTATATCTAAATCACCAAATGGTTGAGGCAACCTGATTCTGTTATGTTCTAATCCAATAGAAAAATTACCCCAGGGTTGTCTTCTAAATTTGATATCTAAAATATTAGTGAATTTGTTACCATTATAGAATCCTCCATACACTGAAAATAAACTGAAATTGATATCTTTTCTTTGATCAGAATTAAGTTGCACATTGAACTCCCAGTTATCATACTGTCCTGCAGGTAGGGGGTTCTCGGTTAACGCAAAAGGAAAAACTAAATCTTGAAATATATGATTCAACCTGAAGCGAAGTTGACTTGTGTTTTGGAAAAAGATAAAATGCCTAAATCGAGTATACCAGTCATTGAGTAGTCCGCCATTATTTATAATTACAAAATTCTCTATGCCAGACCAATGAAAGTTTATTTTTTTTGAATCAGGATATATATAATAGTTGAGCATGTTACCTACTTGTGTATATCCTATCCTTACTACTTCTCCATTGATTGGGTTGAAATTGTTGATGCGCGCATTGAAGCCTATATCAGCGAAGTAGTTTTCTCCAAGGTTC
>CAZRXJ010000436.1:0-2734 GCA_964604025.1 uncultured Saprospiraceae bacterium
ATGGAGTCTCTAACGGAGATGCCTGAGACAAATGGTCTTTCGTCACATGAGATGATATCTGAGATAATACATTACAAGACTTGGGAGATCTTATCGATCAACTCCCGAACTGCCATCGCATTTGCCGTTATGCTATCCCACTGTTTGTTCTTAATCAAGTCGCGCTTCGCTATCCAAGACCCACCAATGGCACTGATTAAAGGTGACGACAAATAAGTCACAGCGTTGTCTATATTGACTCCACCAAGAGGAATAAACTTTACATCTAAAAACTGATATGGTGCAGCCATACTTTGTAAGTGCTTTATACCACCAGAAGTGGCTGCAGGAAAGTACTTTAGAATACGACAACCCAATTCTATAGCCAGTTCAATATCAGTTGGTGTTGCTATACCGGGTGAAAACGAAAGTCCATGATCTTGAGCAGCTTTGATGATCCTTGGATTACATCCAGGTGACACTGCAAAGGCAACACCTGCTTCTTTTGCGGATTTCACTTGTCCCTCAGTTAACACAGTTCCCAATCCGACAGTTATCTCTGGTACTTCATTGATGATGACCTTAGCTGCTTCCATAGCAACTGGAGTCCTCAGCGTCAATTCTATGATGTCTACTCCACCTCTGACTAACGCTCTAGCTAGAGGGACAGCATCTGTAACTTCGTCAATGACTATGACGGAGACAACTCGTGATGAATTGAGTTGATCTATAACCTTAGCAGTCATTGCCTTTTGCTCACTAATCATGACCCTTTTTTTGATGACGTATGCGCCAATATTAGTAAAAGTTTTGCAAAAACTTATCCTGCTAATCGAGGTGCTCGATTGATTATGAGTTTCCAACCACTGGCCTCAATAGCCAATCCAAGTATATCTATCAACTCCCTGTACTGTTCTTCAGCTTGATCAAACAGGTCGCTTTCTTCAGCTTTCTCGGCTATAAACTCTTTAGCCTCAAACCCCATCTCTGTAATATCCTTATTGCTGATGAGATTGAACAAACCATTTTCAAAATTATAATATTCAAGGTCATGTTCGATTGACAATACCTCTGGCCATGGCAAATTGTTGATCGTTATAATCTTCTCCTTTTCGTCAGTAACAATATCAGCTTTTTCAAAATCATAACCGACGAAGACTTTAGCATTAACTCGTACTAATGCCTTTTTCCTAAATGGCCATATATCTGCAAAGTAGTGATGTTTATAGTCATAAATCTCAGAAAAGCCTCCTTCAATTGTAACCAACTTCATGACCTTCTCTACCCTTTCTAATAGCACAGTAGAGCTGACTTCTTTCTTAGCTTTTCGTGTATCCCAGAAGTTATATATGCCATAGATGCCTATCAAGCATAATAGGCCCACTAAAGAGTAAACAATAATTTTTAAGATCTTCATATACTCATCACAATTAACAGTATAACGCCCGCTCAGGTCGAATTATTCTAATTAGAAAAACACTAGGTTGGCTATCTCGGTGCCATTCTTATTGCTCCATCTAATCTAATTACTTCTCCATTAAGCATGGGGTTTTCAATAATTGATTGTGCAAGTTGAGCATATTCTGAAGGATGTCCTAGCCTTGAAGGAAATGGGACTTGTGCGCCCAGAGAAGTAATAGCCTCTTCTGGTAATGTCTCAAATAATGGCGTTAGAAATAATCCTGGTGCGATAGTCATACACCTGATACCTGAACGCGCGAGGTCTCTGGCGATTGGCAAAGTCATGCCCACAACGCCACCTTTAGAGGCCGAGTAAGCCACTTGACCGATCTGCCCATCAAACGCTGCAACGCTTGCCGTATTGATAATCACACCTCGTTCACCATGATCGTTGGGTTGATTTTCTTGCATGATTTCTGCGCACAATCTCAATACATTAAAAGTGCCTATAAGATTGACTTTGATCGTCTTTTCAAATGTATCAAGTGGATGAGGACCTTCTTTGCCAACTGTTTTTTTACCTCGTGCGATACCTGCACAATTTACACAGATATCAATTCTCCCATATGCTTTCATGGCCATCGCTATGGCATCTTTGATTTGTGACTCACTTGCCACATCTGCTTTTGCAAATATCGCATTGGAGTCCCCTAACTCATTGATCAATTTGTGAGCTCTTGTATCATTAAGATCTATAATCAAAACCTTGCCACCTTGGCTAATTATATTTCTAACAGTAGCTTCGCCAAGTCCTGAAGCGCCACCAGTTACAACTGCCACTTTATTTTTTATTTCCATTTTATATATTTTCTAATTGTTCGTAAAGCTTGTTTTTATAATCTGGACAATGCAGTATCCTTGTTCCATACCATGAGAAATATTCTCCATCGACTAATATCACTTTAACATTTGGGATTTTCATTTTTAATTCTTCGATGTGTTTGTCCTTAAAAGGAAATGGCTCAGATGACAAAAAAATGACATCGGGTCTCTTGTCTTGAATGTCCGATATGGTAACTTCAGGATATCTAAGTCTATCACCAAATACATTTTCAAATCCGCAATAAGTCAACATATCATGGATAAAAGTATCGCCACCTATAGTCATATATGGTGCTCTCCATATCAGATAAGCTACGCTGAAGTTTATATCATTTGTTTTATTTAGTATTTGTTTAGTAGTTTTTATAATTTCATCAGCCTTGGATGGATTATTGTATATCTCTCCTATTGCTGAGATTAGTGCGTATGAGCTTTTGACATCCGGAATGTCACTTACCCAGACAGGACAACA
>CAZRXJ010000437.1:0-2720 GCA_964604025.1 uncultured Saprospiraceae bacterium
TCCGAAACTGACAAGATTAATATATCAGATCATACTTATCAATTGATCAAGGATGGCATAGATTGCATATATCGTGGAGAGATAGAAGTGAAGAATGGGCTTAAATTGAAGATGTATTATGTGGATGATGAAGAATACACCGATTTTGACCACAACTTTAATTTCGCTAAAGGTGAAATTCTTGACATCGTGAATAGCTAGATTAATAGTTATGCATTGATTGTCAAGATCCCAAAAAAGGTTTGAGAGTCATAAGGATTACAGAACCAATATTGTTGGAGGCTTGTAATCTGAACGTAGGCAGGATTATGTCAATTAATGGGGGCAACAATAGGCTTATATGTCATAGCTCAATTCTTATAGTTAGTGTACTACTGACCAATCTTTTATGTAACTTCAACTAAGGAAGTGAGCGAATGCAACCCCCACTTCAATGCTATTGAATTAAAGTACATGCGCACTGACCGAAAATTTCTGCAATATTCCCTTGGCTACATTCTTCGCTATGATGCACCACCAGTCGGTTGCATCGGAGGGCCCAAGCTTCACTCAACCCACATAAATAGGTTAGCATGTCTTTAGAATCTGTCAGAAACGATCCTAAATCAGAAGGACTTGAGATAATGGTTCCTGATGAGAGTCCTCTTATTCCTAAGAAAAAGAAGAAGAAAAAGAAGAAAAAAAAGGAGTATGAGATGTTTTCTAAGAATGCCGTAGGCCTCTTGAGGACCACGCTGAGAAATAATACGGATTTCACCAATATCGCTGACAATAAGGCCAATGTGCTATTGTCTTTAAATGCCCTGATGCTGACATTCTTTGTCCCTTTGATATTGCCTTATATCGACCTGGTCCGAGAGTATAAATTAACCATACCACTTATCATGTTTGTCTTGACGAGTATTGTCACGATATATATATCCTTTCTGGTGTTGCGCCCGGGTAAATTTGGGGATCAACGGGTGAGTTTTCAGAAAGGAAGACAACTCAGTCCATTTTTCTTTGGCAACTTCGAAAAAATGTCAAAAGAAGATTATTTGGCCCACTTCGAAAGTGTATTAAGTGATGAACGAAAGGTCAAAGAATTCCTAAGCAATGACTTTTACTTCATGGGGCTAAGACTGGGTGAAAAAATGAAGCAAGTTCGTCGAGCATTCAACATCTTTATCACAGGCCTCATATTTTCAATAGTGCTATCAATCATCTTAATAATAAGCCATTCATGAAGCATCAACTCCTTATTCTTAGCCTACTGTTAATGTCAATAAGTCTACCAGCAATTGATATGGCAGCAGTCTCATCAAACTATAATGACGGACCTTATATATTCTTTGAGAAAAAGAATACAATGCGGGTAGTATGGGTGGCTCAGGGCGAACTATACGAAAAAAACTATACGAACAAGAATCCCATAGAGTTTGATATTCCATCATTACCAAAGGTTACTGTACCCCAAAAATTTAAATGGGAGTCTAAACCAAAAGGCAAGTACAAAACTGAGGAGCCAATTGTGGCACTTAGTGATGTTCATGGGCAGTATGATGTTTTCGTCGACTTATTACAGTCACATGCTATTATAGATGAAGACAATAATTGGAATTTTCAAAAAGGACATCTTGTGATCACTGGAGATGTGATGGATCGTGGAGACAGGGTGATGGAATGTCTATGGCTAATCTACAAGTTAGAGCAACAAGCAAGTGAAGCAGGGGGGCATGTACATTTTTTGCTTGGCAATCATGAGCTTATGGTTATGAATGGCAATCTTGATTACCTACATCGTAAATATCGATATACCTCAGCATTGCTGAAGACTCCGTACCAAGAGTTGTTTTCAGAAGATACGGCCCTTGGGAGATGGCTCGCTAGTAAAAATGTCCTGCTTCAAATAAATGATGTCTTGTATGTCCATGCAGGCATCTCGCAGGAAACCATGTCGCTCAATCTTGGAATTGATGCCATCAATAATACCTTCAAGAAGGACTTATATTATCAAGATCAGGAAGTCATTGAGTCTGACCCCAAACTGTTTACGCTTTATTATGGAGATGGCCCATTATGGTATCGAGGGTATGCCTATCCTTATTCCTTTAATAAGGAGTATGTAGACAAGACTTTGAGTGAGTTGAAGTTAAGATCTATCGTCGTTGGGCATACAACTCTTCCTAAGATCAAAGGGTTGTATGATAATCGAATTGTCTTAATCGATTCCAGTATAAAGAATGGGGAGACTGGGCAGCTATTTATTAATGATAATGGGTCCTATGCAATTGGCAATCTGGATGGGACAAAGACACTACTCATATCGGAAGAAAATAAATCAGAGGAGACTAAGTCCCTCTTTGATTATATCTATGATCAAGATCAGGTCCTAATCAATGTCTCACATGACCTAAACAGTATCAAGAAGAACTTCAGTGAGAATCAGTTAGAAACCGAGGGGCAAGTATCAATAATCGCTAATCGGCAGGAATTAAAGTTCAGTGCGGCATTTAAGCCAGGAGGCAAAAGCAGAAAAGAAATATGTCGCCTGCCACCATTGAAAATGAATCTAAAAAAGTCAGAATTAGAGACTTTCAATTTCATCAAGGATCATGATAAGATGAAAATTGTCTTTCAATGTCAAACCTCATCCAAGTATGCGGAGACTATTAAAATGGAGAAGTTCTTATACGATCTCTACGGTCTCGTTAGTCCATATGGTTTTAGATCTAAGTTAG
>CAZRXJ010000438.1:0-2716 GCA_964604025.1 uncultured Saprospiraceae bacterium
ATTCGTTCTGCATCATCATTATTAACTATCACTGCATTGGTCTATGTCGCATCTTTATGGTAATCAGGTATATGCTATATATCTGATCTCTTGATTAAGTTCTTCAGACATATCAGGAATCACTTGCTCGCTCAAGGCAGATATTCCAAACCATATGACCATATACAATAAGATTTCTTCCGCCACTGCAAGTCGCGATCTAAATAAAGCTAGAGCGCTAAAAATCTTATTGAAAAGTGGAGAGAAGAGAAATACTCATTATACTTTTAACAAATTCTTGGATTCTTAAAACTATTATCCTAATCAAAATATTTCTTTCAAGGAAGCCGTAAATAAATGAAAAATATTACTGTCATCTTAAAAACAAGCAGATCACTTTTGAACTAGAGTAAAATGCAAAACTTTAAACTTTCTTATGCGCGCTGAATTATACCTGCTCATATCTGTAATATTCTGGGGGCTCAACTTTCACTTTGCCAAATATATGCTAGCAGAGTCATCGTATGTAGAAGCTGCGACTTGGCGGTATATCTTTGGAGTAGGCACCCTACTCTTTTTGGGCTGGCGATCACTAAAAAAAATAGACCTCTCTACTATCTCGGTTAAAGGAATATTGCTAATCGGAATTATTGGCCTTTTTGGATTTAACGTCTTATTTTTTAAAGGATTAGAATATACTGAAGCTATCAACGCATCTCTTATTGTCAGCCTGAATCCTATACTTACCATTGGATTTTCTGGTTTCATGTTGGGTACTCAGATAACACCAAACCATGTTGTTGGAGCTATGATCTCTTTATTAGGAGTCATCTTTTTACTCTTTCAAGGAGAAGTGAGTAATATTCAATCATTAGATCTTAATAAAGGAGATATAATAATTTTTGTAGGGGTTACAGTTTTTGCATTGCACAATGTGTGGGTAAAGCAATACAAAGGCCATCTATCCAACATAAACTTCACATCATTGACTAATGCTGTTTGTCTTTTAGGGTTTCTATTTCTGATACCTTTTGATACAAATGGCTTACAGATCGATCATATCAATTGGTATTGGTTATGGGCGATTGGCATCGGCACATTTGGTACAGCCATTGCGTATTTGTTTTGGAACAGAGGAATCACCATGATAGGACCAGACAAGGCCGGTATGTTTTTAAATGTGGTGCCATTTGCTGTAGCGATCACTGGTGTATTATTGGGAGAACAATTATATGGATATCATATTGTGAGTGGATTGATCATTTTATCAGGAGTATTAATGGCACAACGGTCTTCTTGAGTCATTAAAAAGAGTATCAATATGTATCATGAGGAAGGGTTTAAGAATTGAAATAGCAAAGGAATATTAATTACTTTCACTTACCATCGTTTTATAACTTCCATATATACCAATTCCAACAACTCCAAATGCACTCAATGCCGCTAAATAAAAAGAACCATAACAAAGTAAATTCAGAAAACCACCGTCTGTACTCAATCCTCGGTTGGTAGTAAAAGGGCTTGTCTGATAACCTATGGTATTGCCATATAAAATTACAATACACAGTACGACAAGCCACTTAGCAGTCTTAGTACTTAAAGTAAATAACGGACTAGCAGCAGCCAAAGCAATAACAAATATGCCGTTCATAATAGGACCAATGTGCGCATTGCGCCAGAGTTCTTTGGTTTCAGGAAGGGAGAATTCGAGCGGAGGAAGCGGCCATAGTTGAAGTTTGCCGCCTAATACAAGCACCCAAGCAAGCCCACCTACTAAACCAATTGTAAAACATATAAGACTATGAAATATGAGACGAGCTCTTTGATGTTTTGATAAACTGGACATTATAATTTTGTTTTGCTGAATCGACAAATGGAATTCCATTCCACATTATGAATCTTTCAGTTAGTAATTGAACAAGATCTGTTTTGCAATATTTAAAGTTTAAAAAACTAATATAGCCTTTATAGTTTCTTTTGGTATCAACAAGAAATAATATAATGGATTAATGCTTACTTTTAGTCTATCACTATTAGAGATTTGAGTATTATAATCGCATGAAGGAGTCGCAATTCATCCCAGAAAGAAAAGAGACAGACTATCTCATCATAGGAGCAGGTGCTATGGGCATGGCATTCGCGGATGAAATATTTAGTAACAAACCCAATACCCATATAACCATTGTCGATCAACGCGAGCATCCTGGAGGCCACTGGAATAACGCTTACCCTTTTGTCAGACTTCATCAACCCGCGGCTTTCTACGGAGTTAACTCGCTCGATCTTGGCAATGGTGGAACAGATCTTTCGTCTAAGACTGATATTCTATCCTACTATAGTAACATCATGGACAAGTTCTTAAAGAGTGGACGTGTAGAATTTTTATTTCAACACAAGTACTTGGGTAAAGGTAAGGTTGTGTCCATCACACGTCCAGAACAAGAATCACACTACAAGGTAAACAAAAGGTTAGTTGATGCAACCTATATGAAAGTGGAAGTACCTTCTACTCATGCTCCTAAGTATAAGATCGATGAAGATGTACGTATCATCCCTATCAATGATTTAGAAAGTCAACATGACAAATGGGACAACTATTATATCATCGGTTGTGGAAAGACCGGGATGGATGCTGTACTCTATCTGCTTTCTAAAAAGGTGACCCCCACTAACATACATTGGATCATGCCAAATGAAGCGTGGTTGTTCAATCGTTCTCACATACAAGTTGGCACGG
>CAZRXJ010000439.1:0-2710 GCA_964604025.1 uncultured Saprospiraceae bacterium
GGTATACATGCCTTGCATATTATTGGTGGTTTGGCAGCAATGGTTGTTGGACTATTGATTGCTTATACCAGGAAGTTTAAAATTACAGAAAAGCGTAAGATCAACTTTGATTTGACCCTTACATATTGGCACTTTGTCGATCTGTTGTGGGTATATCTTTTGATCTTCTTATATATCAGCAGATAACTAATTATGTCAGTAGATACTTTAGAACATAAGGAAGTAGGAGAACATCATGATGCTGGTGGCTCATGGGATGGTGCATCGCGACCATTCAAAGCGAGCTATGGGAAGTTGATGATGTGGTATTTTCTGCTTTCAGATGCATTCACATTTTCGGGTTTTCTAATTGCCTATGGAGCATTGCGCATGAGTAGTCCTTCGTGGCCGGTGCCTGATTTTGTATTTAGCACATTTCCATTTGGTGGTCACGATATGCCATTGTACTTCGTGACTTTGATGACGTTTATTCTATTGGCTAGTTCATTCACTATGGTGAGGGCTGTACAAGAAGGACATCAAGAGAACCAGAGAGGCGTTACCTTCTGGATGATATTGACGATCATTGGAGGATTCGGCTTCTTAGGTTGTCAAGCTTGGGAGTGGAATAACTTGATCATAGAAGAAAATGTGTCTTATCATACTAATCCATTTGGTACACATGTAGAATCAGGGACGTACCTCGCAGGTGATGATCATGGGATTAATGAAGGTGATACTTTTGTGCCAGGTGATTCTTACTTGATACATAAACATGATGGTGCATGGCATAACCTGAAGTACGAAGTGACGGATGGCCCAGATGTAGGTGTTATAAAAGAGCAAGCTTTTGGCCCAAGAGCTTTTGGAGCCTTATTCTTTTGTATTACAGGATTTCATGGATTTCACGTTTTTTCGGGTGTAGTATTCTTAGCGATTATACTTGTTAATGTCATGTCAGGACTATATGCCAAACGGCGCAATGGATATGAGATGGTCGAGAAGATAGGCTTGTATTGGCACTTTGTCGATCTAGTATGGGTATTTGTATTCTTGGTATTTTATTTACTATAATTAAACTTAGCATATAATGGGGCTTAGTTACGAAGCATCAAAAAAAGTAGCAGTCAAGATCATATTGATCCTGGCTGTAATTACAATTGTAGAGGTTGGATTTGCACTTTTGGGTAAAGGTTATATCATAGATGGATTTCACGTTTCTCCGTGGATTATGGGTGGCGTAATGATATTGTTCAGTGCCGTTAAAGCATATCTCATCATTTATGAATTCATGCACATGAAGTACGAAGTTCCAGGCCTTGTGAAGTCCGTATTACTTCCTATGTTCTTGTTAGTGTGGGGTGTTATCGCTTTCTTGTATGAGGGAAGTGATTGGAATCATCGCAGACAGCTTATTGAGAATAAGAATAGTGAAAAGACCATCAATGAGCCCCAACAAACTGGGATGATATACGAAATTAAAAAAACAGATATATTATAAAAAAAGGCGGTTAATCCGCCTTTTTTTATAAGTGTATTTTAAGACCAGTGAATTAAGAAGTGACCTATACTGAACCAAAGAAAAAGGTTGGGATGCAAGGCAAGTTAATTGGCTTTGCTGTTGTATTTATGTTAGTCATAGCACCAGCTATTTCCTATTTATACTTGAAGAAAGGTTTTGATTATAGATTAGAATCTATCAATCAACTTCAGGAGAAAGAGATATCGGCTGACTTACGGAATTATATAAATGAACATGATCCTTTCAAAGGTAATGCTCGACTATTGCACTTTCCAAGTGAACATATCAGTGAAGAACTTAGAGTATTGGATATTATAGATGAAAGAATCGTAGACAGAGATAGATTTGATATTATTTCATTCGGCAGGGAACCATCTATTAACAGAAAAGATAAAATAATCTTTAGAGGAGCTTCGCCTTATCATGCTAAGGACTATCAATTTATGTTGTTGGATACATCCAACATTGTACGAGGGACTTATCCATACTATGATGAAGTTGGGAAAGAGATCATGAGACATCTGTCTGTCGTAATTCCCATCCCACGCAAGCGAGAAATAACACTATTAAGAGATACATTGTAACTATGAGTATGCAAGTAGTTCCTCCTAATTTAAAATTGGCTAAGAAGCTCAATACTTGGGCATGGGTAATATCAATTTTGGTTTTTTTGCTTGTTGTTGGCATGCGTAGAATTAAGATTGATACTGATATCGACTTTACTTTCTTACCAGCTTTTTATTCAACCCTAAATGGCATAGTTGCAGTATTGCTGATTATAGCACTTGTCGCTATTAAACGAGGAAATGCTAAAGCACATAGAAAATTTACCACAGCAGCCTTGATAGGAAGTGTGTTATTCTTGTGTTCATATGTAGTCTATCACATCACAACACCTGAGACATTGTATTGTGGAGTAGGGGCGATCAGATATGTTTATTTCTTTCTATTAATCACTCATATCATATTGGCTGCTGTCATCTTGCCATTCATTCTTTTCACATTTATAAGAGCTTATACTAATCAATTTGAAAAGCATAAGAAGATGGCAAAGTGGGTATTCCCTTTATGGCTTTACGTTGCGATTACTGGTCCAATATTGTATCTATTTTTGAGCCCATGTTATCAGTAATATGGAGACAATATATTTATAATCCGCTAGCAAATTAACATTAATGAATCTCCTGAATCCTTTATCTTTGACATTAT
>CAZRXJ010000440.1:0-2704 GCA_964604025.1 uncultured Saprospiraceae bacterium
ATCCTTATAAAAGATCGCAAGATCGCTGGTACAGGACAATATGAAGTCCTCAACGAGCGTAATGTCTTATTTAAGAATATAGTTAACGCAAGAATTGGTGATTATTGAGTTAACCCTTTCATAAAGATGCTTTTGACATTGTAGAAACACTTATTTTTGGCATTGCCCATGAAGCACGTTTTATCTGTAGTATTTTTTTGTATTGTCTCTTGCCTAAGCGCTCAGATGGGCCCTTGTTCTATGGTAGAAGATAATCAAGTAAAAGATTTTTTCTATAAGATAGATGAGATGCCGGATATCATTAATCTCGGAGTGAAAGGAGGTAATAATCAGTGGACTTTCTCCACTCTTAAATCTCCGATGTCTTATATCTATAAATTGGCCAATGTCGATGAAGGAAAGTATAGCCTCTATTTTAAGGATGCCACTATGGTATTGAGAGAACCGCTGGGTAAAGAGATCTACTATACCTCCAGATCTGGTAAGTGGTACATAGTTGGAGAAGCTACTTTGAAGAAGAACTCTATTTTGCCAGAGGTGAAAGTATACGATATACCTTTACCAGCATGCACACCTCGGATAAACGCAAGACCTAGAGTTGTGAGTGCGAAATATACAATAGATACCACTATATCTAAGATCGATATCAGAGATACTAAAGATGCATCAGGAGTACTTTATCTTCCAGATGGTATCTATGATGTAGATCGTACAGAGCGTACGATGACGATCAAAGGAGACGGTCCAACAGAGATACATACTTCTTACGTTTTCACAGAACAATTAACTGGTACTTTTATAATGGAAGTCGAAGTGTCACCTAGTGATGAACTCACTAAGGTTATATATAAAACCAAGGATATCAATAGTACAGCTGTATCTCGCAACTTAACTAATGATTTTCTACTTTATCCTAATCGAGGTTTTGGTCAGATTAGACTTGATTTTAAAAATTTCAATTCTGGGCAATACACTCTTATGGTTAAAGATTTCTTTGGCAAGAAAATATGGAGTAACAGTTATTCAATTAACGGAGATGCGATTATAAAAGAAGATTTAAGTTTTTTGCCAAGGGGACTATACATATATGCCTTGTTGGATGGAGCACAAAATATAATCATAACGCGCCGCCTGGGCATCATCAAATCTTAATGAAGTGCTCGCATCTTTAGAGCGCCATCTTCGCTTACCCACTCCTGTTACGCCAATTGTTGATGAAGATCATAAGAACAAAGATGTAACCTGTTATATAAAAAGAGATGAACTCATTCACCCACAGATCTGTGGTAACAAATGGAGGAAATTAAAATATAATTTTCAAGCAGTAAAAAAAGGCAATTATAAAGGCATACTTTCTTACGGTGGAATGTATTCTAATCATCTTTTAGCTATTGCTGCCGCAGGAAACGTCACGGATATTCCTACTGTTGGTGTAATTAGATCTTATGCTCCTGATGACGATAATCCTACGATTCAAACTTTACGCGATTATAATATGCAATTGGAGTATGTCCATCCAACGAATTATAAGAATAAAGAAACTTCACCTTACATCAAAGAGATAATAGATCGCTATGACAATTATTATGTCATACCAGAAGGAGGTACCAATATTTTGGCTTTGAAAGGCGTAATAGAAATGATCCATGAAATAGAAGATTTTTCATTTACACATGTTGTTGTTGGACTAGGGACGGGTGGTACATTGGCCGGAGTTATGAAGGGTACAAAAGGCTTCGGAACCAAGGTCATTGGCATCTCGCCGTTCAAAGGAAAAATAGAAAAGTTAGCTGGACTGAGTATGATTGATACAGAAGATATATCGAGATTAGAATTGTTAGGTTCTGCACTTACAGTGAAGTTTGGGGGATATCACAAGGATATTACAAATTATATCAACTCTTTTAAGATGAATCATAACATAACTCTTGATCCTGTGTATACAGTTAAAGTCATGATGACGGTCGATGTTCTTATCAAGGAAGATTACTTTCCTTATGGTTCAAAGATTTTGGTGATTCATACAGGCGGTATACAAGGTGTGGCAGGATATAATTATCAATATCGAAATAAATAAAAAGGTGATGATTTGGCCGAGAGCCATTATGCGATTGATTCATTCCTCATAACATGATAATTAATGATATCATGACTTCTAATCTATCTGAGAATAACAACGACAATAGTTTCTATTGTAAAGATGCAATCCTGCTAGACACAATGCTGGTACATATATCACCACATGGGATATATTTATCAGATGGTAGAACTTATTGACCACTAAGAGGGCAAGAAGAGACCACATGACATACATTAGGTTGGGTAGCCACTTTAAGACGGTTGACTTAGCTGTATAGTAAATCGCAAAGAAAGTAATGATCAAAAATAGATAGTCCAATACCTTCCACCACATAGGACTAATCTCAGAACAGGTGGTCGAAACAGTGGCTTGGGCGGCAAAAAGAAATGGCGTTATGATGCAATGTATCATACAGAGCATACTTGTTATTGTTCCTAGAAGATCGTAGTCAGTAGTTTTCTCCAGGTGTATTACTTTTATATTTTTCATGTAAGTAAGGATGTTCAAGAAGAGCACTTTTCCAATAATCTTATCAATCCATCTTTACTAAGTCTTTTCAACTGTCTAACTGTTTTTATTTAGATCGACGATTAACTAATTGTACTAAGATTGAAGCATTCAGAT
>CAZRXJ010000441.1:0-2685 GCA_964604025.1 uncultured Saprospiraceae bacterium
TGAGATCAATGTTGAATGCTTCTGGTAAATTGAAAAATTGAAAATAGTTGGTCATATTATTCTTACGACATGTCTGACGTCCATGAGCCGCCTTCTTGTTCTTTTATGCGCTTGGCACGCTCTAATATGGTTTCTTCAAAAGCATCTCTTGGCAAAAAGTATTCATTGGCAGGTTGTTCATCCTTCCAGGGATCTTCTTTTTTTTGTTCATCTGATTCTAAGTTATCCTTCATCAAGAAAGCAACTAAAATGCCTACGAGTCCACCAAATAAATGACTTTCCCAAGAAATACCTTCTTGAGTTGGCATAATACCTAAGAACAAACTACCATAGTAGAACACGATGACTAAAGCCAATATAATTGACTTAACATTTCTTCTAAAGATGCCTGTCCAAAACACAAATGCCACTAAGCCATATACCACGCCACTTGCTCCTATATGGATCACAGAGTTTCTTGCAAATGCCCATACTGCCAGTCCTGTTAAAACATAGATGAGTAATATACTTTGATAGGCTATCCTCTTATAAAAGAAGACAATTAGAAGACTCATAGCAAATAAAGGAACACTATTGGATATCAAATGCTGAAAGCTTCCATGGATAAATGGTGAAGTGAAGATGCCGAGGATGCCATCCATATCGCGAGGCATCAATCCAAAGCTCCTGAAGTTAAGAACTCCACTGACTTTAAGAATGTGGATTACCCATAAGGATAATACCAATGTTATTGGAAATTGTATAAGCTTTAATATGTTTCGTCTTGGAGACGCCATAGTGATACAAGTATGCTAATCTACTAAGGCCTTTTGTTTATAGAGGCCTATAATTAAAGATACCTCCTTCTGATTAGTTTTATAAATACTGCTGCTTTCTTTTTTCGCTTGTTACTTACCCAATCATTTTTGGTAGCTATGCCATTGACTAAGTATTGTTTAGCATCCTCAAAGTTGGCACAAGCATTTAGTGCTTCAGCTGTAGATTGAAAAGACTGTTGATCACCTTTGAATAATTCATTGATGGTTAGGATACGCTCGTTGATGCCCATGGCTTTACCGATATCTTTTATTGGAGCATTAGCAAATCGTTGCGAAAGATCGTTGAGATTACTTTCTTCAAATAATGTATCTAACTCTGGATCTATCTTGGTTGGTTTAGGTTTGGCAACAGTTGGTGTTGTTATATGATTGGCGTTGCCATTAGATGTTGCCGCTTGTCCATTGCTACTGCCATTGCTAGAGATGGCATGTTGTACTGGAGCAGCTTGTGATACCTTTTTTGCTATCGGAGCTTTAATCGAAGAAGAGCCTTCAGTTGTAGTACTTGAGACTGTTTCTTCGATAGTGATACATTCATACAATTCGCGTATGTATTGTACGATAAGATCTTTTTCCAATGATGAAAATCCACCACCAAAAGCTGCTACACTATCATGGATAGCATTTATCTTTTTGAGCAGTAACTTAGATTTTGAGAAGTCCATGTTTTCTTGCGATGATATTAAAGGGAACGAATTAGCTTTGAGTTCTAAGTAAGAATAACTCACTTTTAGCCCTTAAAAGTATTGAAGTCTTTTGATAATTGTGATCTTGCCGTCAAATAAACTGAATGTTCTTAGAGCCAAAATATAGAGGTCAGAGGAGTGGATGGATAGAAGTTGTAACCGGTTGCATGTTTTCTGGTAAGACAGAAGAGCTCATTAGAAGGATAAGACGTGCGACTATCGCCAATCAAAAGGTTAAGATATTTAAGCCTAAGCAAGACACTCGGTACAGTGATGAGGCAGTTGTCTCTCACAATGAAAATGCAATAGATTCAATAGCTGTAGATACGTGTAGAGACATCATCCTACAGATCGAAGATAGCGAAGTAATAGGTATCGACGAAGCACAATTCTTCCCTCAAGATATAGTTAAAGTATGCGAACAAATGGCGCTCAATGGCATCCGAGTGATCGTCGCGGGATTAGACTTAGACTTTAGAGGTATTCCTTTTGGCCCAATGCCTAATCTGTTAGCAGTTGCCGAGTATGTGACCAAGGTACATGCTATATGCCCTCATTGTGGTAATCTTGCAACTCATTCTTACCGCCTAACAGACCATCAAGATACAGTACTACTTGGAGAAAAAGATGATTACGAACCCAGATGCCGTACGTGTTATGCTATGGGTAACATTATGGATTTCAGTAAGAAGTAATGACTTGGCTGCCTTTCGATAGATCTCACTTCTCTACATATAAATCATGGTTTGAAGATCAGGTCATAGATCAATGGTTGGGGCCGATAGATGAAGAATGGCTTGAGTATATTCTTCATGAAGATGATGGTCAACAATATGCCATCTGTACTGGAGATAAGCTAATAGCGGTAATAGGATTGAAGCATCTGCAGGATGTCCAAGATAAGGTGATTATTACAGATCTGTCAGTGTCTCCTGATCAACGAGGTAGAGGCATTGGTTCTTCAGTTCTCAGCGAGTTGAAGAGCATCTATTCAGATATTCCACATTCATATTGGGCAACTTATGTTTCAACCGACAATCATCTGGCAATTTCTTTCTTTGAGAAGAATGATTGGGTGCAAATTGTAGAAAATGATGAAGACGATAATATGATCAAATTCAAACCTAAGTCAAGCAAAATTTAGCCAAGAGACACATGGCCAAGTTCCTCTTAAAAGATTC
>CAZRXJ010000442.1:0-2680 GCA_964604025.1 uncultured Saprospiraceae bacterium
TGAAGAATATGTTATGGGATAAATAAAAGAGAAATAGTCAAATAATCAAGACTTACTCTTTTAAGTTATAACAAAGAGAAGTATATAACATTCAAAAACGATATTGACATAATAATGAAGATCACAAGAGTGCATCTTTCAAACAGATAATGGAGTATTTTATATAGAATTGATATTTGCAAACTTGCAACAATCGGTTTTGTATTTGGAGTAATTAGATATCCATAATAATATTGTCAACTAAATGACGCATATAGTTAGTATAATATACCATTTAGGATCAATTATGAATATTCATATTCTTAGATAATACTTATATACACGACTTTCATCTTGTCTTTCATAGGATGTATGACTTTTATATCATGTGATAGCTCAGATGTCAATGATGGCAACGATCCGTTAATCGGAAAATGGCATCATACGAAGCGAGCTTTTAGTGCAGGTGCCGATCCCATAATAGAAGATATAGAAGATGGCGGGATCTATGGTATCAGAGAAGATGGCACGTTCACTTATCTATTTGATGGAAGATCTTCTGGAACTTGGGACATCAGTTCTGACGACATACTTAATTTCAATTTTGATGAAGAGGTGGAAGATCGGGTTGTTAATTTTAACTATGAGATAGTAGGTAGTGAATTGACATTAGCCTGCTTTTGTATTTTGTAGAGAAGAGTGTTTTGATTTATACGAAAGAAGATAAACAAAAAGCTCAACCTCATGACTGAGATTGAGCTTTTAAACAAATTCAAAAACAAATATTTTATTCTAACCCTAAGGTTTTATAACATTCTTAGCGAAGTCTCCAGCCTTCACATATGATATCTTCTCAGGTACAATGTATTTTTTGAAAGCCGCATTAATCTGAGCAGTCGTCAAATTAGAAACCTTTTCTTCTAATTCTGCATTCCACATCATGTCACGATCATATGAGAGATAGCTGTTCAAGGTGTTGGTCAAGTAGCCGTCTTGTGATCTCGATACTTGTTGATTTTGTATCCATCCTTTTTTGGCATCTGCAACTTCTTGATCAGTAAAGCCATCAGTTAACGCTTTTTCTAATTCTTCAGCGAATGCTTTCTCAAGTGCATCTTTGTTTTCAGGTGCGTAGATAGCATATGCGCCCCAAGTTGTTTTTTCAACATATGGATTGGCATTCATATAAGAACCTACGCCATAGCTCAACCCATCTTCTTGTCTGATTCTATTAGCAAGTCGCGAACTCAATCCACCGCCACCAAATATATAATTAGCGACCAGAAGAGCAGGGTAGTCCGCGTCGTTATCTTGCATTGCAAAAGTTTGTCCTGCAAAGAATCCAGCATTCGCCTTATCTGGAGTTTCTAAGTTTTTGTCTTGCCCTTCGACTTCATATAAGATGGCATCCATTCTTTTATAAGGTGTTTTGCTTTTCCATGTACCAAATTCCTCTTCCAGAAGTGTATGTATTTCTTCTTGATCAAAATCTCCCACTACAGAAGCTGTAGCATTGCTGGCTCCATAGAACTTGCCATAGAAGGCTTTAAGGTCATCTATTGATATAGACTTTATCATCTCTACATCTTCCTCAAAAGTACTATTGTAGCGTATGTCAGACTTTGGATAAGGATTAGTAATCCGTCCGATCTCTTGCTGGGCCACAGCCATAGGTTGAGATTTTTGCTCCTCTATCTGTGCTAACTGTTCATCCACTAACTTTTCAAATTCCACTTGCGAGAAGCTTGGGTCTTTCAGCACTTTACCTACTTGTCTTATGACATTGGCCAAATGTTCTCTTTCTGTTTCGATTCTTACAGTAACATTACCATATCCGCCAGAGAATCTAACATTGGCTTTCATCTTGTCAAATGCATCTTTGATTTCTTGTCGTGACATGGTATTGGTTCCTTTGTCTAACATGCTGCCTGTCATATTAGGTATCCATGCATTGTTGCCAAGACTATTCTTAGTTCCGTTTTTAAAAGATAGGACAGCCTGCACAGCATCACCTCTAGTTTCTTTAGGCATAAAGACATAGTCAATTGTATTTGGTTTAACGAACCTTGTTAACCTTCCTTCTATGTTGGCTGGTGTTGGATCAAACACTTCACCTTGGCTGATCGCTTCGCCGCCTTTATAATCTGCTACTAATGCCATGATCTCAGGTGCTTCCGGTATCTCTACTCTTTCTGGGTCTTGCTCTGGTATGAATTTTCCAATTGTACGATTAGATGGTTTGAAGTATTTTTCTGCTACCCTAATTACATCTTCTAATGTTGCTTCTTTAACTCTATCTCTATCTAAAAAAGCTAATCTCCAATCTCCAGCTGCGATATAGTTACTTGCAAACACGCCAATCTGACGACTGTCATTAAATGCTAATTCAAATTGTTTTAGTAATGTTGTCTTTGCTCTTTCCACTTCTTCATGAGTCGGAGGATTGTCTTTTAGTTCATCCAATGTTGTCAGCAGTGTGTTCTTTGCGCTTTCAAGATCCTTGTCTTTCAACACGTCAGCACCGAAATATATAAATCCAGGTTCATTCAAACCTGCAGCCCAACCCCATACATTGGTGGTCTTCTTTTCTTCAACTAAAGAAGTATATAAGCGACCTCCTGGCTCAGATGTTAGTACTTCTGTAAGGATAGAAAGCGGAGCGTAATCAGGATGAGCCATAGCACATATGTGATACATCGCA
>CAZRXJ010000443.1:0-2677 GCA_964604025.1 uncultured Saprospiraceae bacterium
ATGGGAAAACGATGTACTTTACTAGATGCTATAGTGAGACCGGGGATAGTTATTGTAAAATATACAGATCTGAGTTGACTGACGGTGGGTGGTCAAAGCCAGAGGAAGCATTTAACATGAAGTCAAAAGTGCTTTATCGTGATCCTGTATTAATTGAAAATGATAGTGTACTCATATTTACTTCTAATGATCAAATCGGGGTAGGAGGTCACGATATGTATTATGCGATCTTAATAGATGAGCACATCTGGAGTGAGCCAGAACTTATGCCTACATATCTTAATACAATAGGACAAGAGAGGTTTCCAACATGGGATCAAGAGTCGAAGACATTATATTATAGCAGCGATCACTTTACAGGACTTGGGGGTTTAGATATATTCAAAAGCACCCTTAGAGAGGATGGAAGTTGGTCAAAGCCTGAAAACTTATTACCCCCATTTAACAGTAGTGAGGATGATTATGGATTAGTCTTTATTAAAGGCGAGAACCTAGATCCTCAATTGAAGTCTAAAGCTTTCTTTACTTCGACGAGAGGAGCCTATGGTAATGATGATATCTACTCTTTGATAGAAGAATATCCTGAAGATTACGTGCCGCCTGTTGATACAATAGCAGAAGTCGCAGAAGTAGAAGATGTTGAAGAAGAAAAAACGTTTTTCTTACGTATTCAAATCTTAGAAAAATTATATGCTATACAGGATAATCCTAACAGTTATGTCGTTGGATCTCGCAAAGTAGGGGGAGCTTCTTTGAAGATTGAATCAGAGTCTATATCCGATATCTATCAAACTGATGGCAACGGATATGTGGTCATACCCATGGATAGTTCTAAGCAATATAACTTACTTGCCGGAAAGGAAGGCTATCTTAATAATCAAGAAATTTATGATGTTGTCGACCAAGAACTTGAAGACAAACCAGATGGATTTGTTTTTGAAAAAGAGATTGTAATTGATAGAGTATTTCAAGGAATTGAAATCGTAATTGATAATATATTCTATGATCTTGACAAATCTGAAATAAGAGAAGATGCAAAACCAGCGCTTGATAAAATAATTGGTATCCTTAAAGAAAATCCCAAATTGGTTATAGAGCTAGCCAGTCATACTGATTGTCAAGGTGAAGATGAATATAACTTGAGACTCTCTGATAGAAGAGCCGCAGCAGCTCTCGATTATATCAAAACCCAAGGTCTAATCTCTGGAGACAGATTGTCTTCAGTGGGCTATGGCGAAACCAACTACGAGATAGCTTGTGAATGCCAAAGCTGCACAGAAGAAGAACATCAGATCAATAGAAGAACAACATTTAAGATACTTAGATAGATCTTGATTCAAATTGGGGTGCTAATTGATATCCATTTTACGAGCTAACAGCGCTCTTTGTCCTTATACCTGAATTAAGTCGATTGGAATCAATCATTATAGAAATAGTAGGTTGGTAATTATCATTCCGACAGATAGTGCAGAAGTTTGCATTCAGTTGGCAATTTTAATTCTGAATGTCTCTGACTAATGAATGAATCTCTCATATAATCAATAGAAGTATCAAGGAAGAGTGTGATGCTGATGTAAATGAGATAACGTTGAAGGTCTTAAACCTACATGCAGAGGGCAGTCTTTGTTAGCCTTGTATGAAGTGTTGAGAAATAGAGATAAGTCGTTAGTGAAATGACTGCCATTTTTATAATAGAAGTACAAATTGAAAACAGAATAACAATGTTTTTAAACTAATGTGTCCATAACCAGTGTCTAACAAAATCGAAAGGCAGAGAAGTAAATGTTTAAACTATAGTATAACCTACAGTCACAGCATGGGTTATAAATTCTAATTCTATCTACTGATGAACAAGCTATGTAATGTGCAGTATGAAAAATGCCCTGTGCACTACTTATAGTACACAGGGCTATATAAAAATACCTAAGCTGCTTTTTTAAAATCTACTTTGCTACGATTATTCTTTGATAGTCTATTATAGCTCCATCAGATTTAACAAGTATCATATACATACCACTTTCAAAATTGTCTAAAGCGATTCTGGTCGTAGTTGTATTGTCTTGTAATTTTTGTGTCAGCATTCTTTGACCATTAGTATTGATTATATCAATACTGCTATTAGATCCTAAATCTCCTAAAGTCACATCTACAAAATCCGAAGCTGGATTAGGTGTAATTGCAAAATCTACAGCATCAATGATAAAGTCTCCTACAACTTTTCCTCTTGTTGCATTTCTTCCTGAAGCATTTCCGCTTTGAGAAGGAGTGAACTCGATAAATTCTGTGTATTCAGAAACTTCACTGCTACTACATATTGTTCTGACTCTTACAACAACAGTGTTAGAACTTCCAGTTGAAATCCTAAGATTGTTACGTCGTACAGGTATCGTAACAAACGATCTTGGTTTGTCTTTAAACCCAACCATAACTTCATATCCTTGTATATGTCTAGATGATCTATCCCAACGCAATTGGTATGAGCTACTAGATCTCTTCACTGCTCTAAAATTAAGAGGTGCTTGACATGCATTAGCTGGACAATCTATACGATCTACGATGATAGGATTGGACAATGAATAACAGCCAGAAAAGTCTGCTATATTGGCACCAACCTCTACTCCTGATGTAGAATTATCAAAAGCTAGATTATATACATAACAAATACCAACTCCTGCTC
>CAZRXJ010000444.1:0-2674 GCA_964604025.1 uncultured Saprospiraceae bacterium
TATTAATATCCTCGGTCTTACGAATATCACATGTAGCGTATGCGCATGGGCCTATACTTGAAAGTTCTTCGGCCGCTTTTTTTAGAGGCTCTTCTTTACGAGAACAAATCATGAGCTTGGCTCCAAGGGACAAAAACTGTTGTGCTATCCCATAACCGATGCCACTTCTACCGCCTGTGACAAGTATCACTTTGTCTTTAAAGAGATCTGGGTGATAAAATTTATTAATCGCCATAGAAGATATTCTGCTTATGAATTCGCTTTCACAAATGATAGACAGCAAGTTAAACAAAGTTGTTTTGAGATATGAAAGGTATAATTGGCAAGAGGAGATTGAATGAAATTCATGCTAAGAATCGTTAAATTGTGACATCGACATGATATCCAAAGCAAAGAATCTTATCTCATCTCTCCTAGGAGTTATACTGATCATCAGTTGTCATAGTAAAAATGAAGATCTTCCTCATGTCATTGATGATTCTGTATATAGCGCTGATCCAAGTTCTGCTAGCATAACAGATCAGCCCTATCTCGTTGTACTTGGTATCGCTCAAGATGCAGGCTTTCCTCAGATCGCTTGTCAAAAGGATTGTTGTAAAGACGTATGGAATAATCCTAAGTTAAGGAAAATGGTCAGCTGCCTTGGTCTTGTCGATCCGATAAGTAATGAACGATGGATATTTGATGCGACGCCTGATTTTAAAGAACAAGTAGATGTTCTAAATCAGATCAGCAAAGTCAATAGAGCAGAATTGCCAACTGGTATCTTTCTTACGCATGCACATATCGGCCATTATACAGGATTGGTGAACTTGGGTAGAGAAGCTTATGGTGCTAAGAACCTACCAGTCTATGCTATGCCTAAAATGTCTAAGTACTTAACTGACAATGGTCCGTGGTCCCAACTGGTGACACTTGAAAACATAGAACTTAGATCCTTAGCATCGCAAAAGAGCATCAGACTTAATGAGCGGATAAAGGTTACACCTTTTTTAGTGCCACATAGGGATGAGTACTCTGAAACGGTAGGATATAATATAGAAGGGCCAGAAAAGTCTGCCATATTTATCCCAGACATCAACAAGTGGGTTGACTGGGACAAAGATATCAATCAGGAAATCGAAGAAAATGACATAGCACTATTGGACGGTTCTTTTTATAAAAACGGTGAGATTCCTAATAGAGATATGAGTCAGATACCTCATCCATTTATAGAAGAGAGCATGTCACAATTTGAATCTCTTAATGAGAAAGACAAGTCCAAAGTCTTCTTTATACACTTCAATCACACCAACCCAGTATTGCAAAAAGGAAGTACAGCTCAGAAGGAAGTAAAAGAAGCGGGATACAGCATCGCTCAGGAAAAGTCTATAATTAAGATTTAGTCTGACTAATTAGAATTATAAAGTTTCCTCAACTATCTGTTTGAATTGTAACATCCATTTTTCGACTGGCTTCTTAAAAAACTTCGGCATTACTAATGCCATCATCTTAGGCATCAAACTTTTAAACTTGAAGTAGTCTATCTCAATCCTATACTTCGTTTTACCATCTTCTAATTCTTCAAATCTAACCGTCATATAATTATCCATATGTTCATGTTCATAGAGACCTTTGAATAAATAAGGCAGGTTATTTTCTAAGACTGTTTCTATCAATTCCATTTCGGATTTTCCATGTTTGTAGAATATTCGCGACTGGCCACCTACTTCATATCTTTCACCACTGATAATTTGCATGCCCAAAAAACCATCTTGCCAAGATGGTTTTAAGTCATCGTCTTTCCATGCTTTGACAACTTGATCAATAGGCATATTTATATCTATGGAGCATTCAAAATACATCCGTAGTATTTATTCCTTGATATATTGTGTTTACAACTTTTATGTCTTTGATAACCATAGGATTCACTTTTAAGGGATCGCTTACTAACAAGACAAAGTTAGCGCGCTTTCCTACTTTTATCGAGCCTATTTCATTTTCAAGATTCAAGGTTCTTGCTGCATCAATTGTGATCGCCTTCATGGCGTCATACGCAGTTATCTTCTCTTCTTGAGAAACTTTGTTACCCACTGCAGTCACTCTGTTCACAGCTACCCAAGCTAATGTAAGGGGTGATAAAGGAGCCATAGAAAAGTCAGAGTGAAATGAAATAGGAATATCTCTATCAATTAATGATTTTGCTCGAACTAAAGAATGAGCTCTTTCTTCTCCTAAGCCAAATTCTGCATATTTATCTGAAAGCGCCCATAGGTAATAAGGGTTAACCGAAGCTTCCATTTTTAAATCCCTCATCTGATCTGCTTGATCTGAAGTAAAGTAACCCATATGATGCAACGTAAATCTATGGTCATAAGAATTGGACTTAAAAAGTGGTTCAACCATGTCAATCAATTCTTGAATACCAAGATCTCCATTGGCATGAACATGAATCTTGTAACCATGATCCCAATAAAAATTTACTTGACTTTCCAACAACTGAAGCGGTGTCATCCACTCCCCTTCATGCCCATCGGTATAACCATCTTTCATCTGCATCAGCTGACTATAAATAGCACCATCAGCAAAAAGTTTTATCTGTTTAGACAAGAACTTCAATGATCCAACATTGTAGTTTTGAATGGTATCTACAAATTGGAGTGCTTCGTCATTGCCACCTAAACTATTATACAAT
>CAZRXJ010000445.1:0-2671 GCA_964604025.1 uncultured Saprospiraceae bacterium
TAAAGCGCTGGTCTGGGGGACCAGAGATCGAAGGTTCAAATCCTTTCATCCCGACAAGTTAATTAGGAATAACTTACTCTTCCTCACTCCGATCACCATTCACCTTCTTATCATCCATGTTCTCATCTAAGAACTTCTTGATCTTATCGATACCCATATTGGTCTTGATATTGCCAAAGGGATCTACACTGATCTCGAAGCCTTTCAAATCTTCATGTACCTCAGCTTCTTTTTTGGGTGTAACTTTCTTTTTAGCCATCGTTTTTTAAATGTTTTGCGACAGAGATGCCATCGATGATTCTTTGACTACATTCTTCGTTGCCAATGAGGCTGATCATCTCAAATAAATCTGGTCCCGACATAGTGCCAGCTATGAATATCCTCAGTGGAGCGAAGATCGCTCCAAATTTTAATTCTTTGTCAGTGATATATCCTTTTACTGCAGATTGGATAGATTCACTGTCAGTTGCACTTTCATTAATTAAAGACGCTATTGTTTGAAAGTGTTGCTCGTTTTCTAATTTGAATTTTTTTCTAAGTCCTTTCTCATCAATTTCTACTGGTTTAGAAAAGAAAAAAGATGACTGCTTTTTAAAATCTCCCAAAAAAGTTACCCTTGGCTTTAACTGTTCGATTACCTTTTCTAAATAGTCTTGACTTATAGTACTGTCAAATGAATCTTTGATAGCATTATAGATTGTAGAAGTATCTGCTTTGTTGATATACTGTTGATTAAACCATTGGGCCTTATCATAATTGAATTGTGCTCCTGACTTGTTGATCTGAGCAAGGTCAAATATTTGACGTAAGTTATCTATCGTAAATATCTCTTCATCATTACCGGGATTCCATCCGAGCAGAGATAGAAAGTTGATCAATGCTTCTGGGAGAAATCCTGCTTCTCTAAATCCTGAAAAAGTCTCTTGCTCTTTTTCATCAAACCATTCTAATGGGAAAACTGGAAAACCAAACTTAGCTCCATCCCTCTTACTCAATTTTCCTTTACCGGAAGGTTTTAATATCAAAGGAAGATGTGCAAAGACAGGCATCTCTTCTTCCCAACCAAATGATCTGTACAATAGCACATGATGTGCCGTACTCGATAACCACTCCTCTCCACGGATGACATGAGAGATCTTCATCAGTCGATCATCAACGATATTGGCTAAGTGATAGGTGGGTAGTCCATCAGCTTTCAAGATCACCTTATCATCTAATTCATTACTATTGAATGAGACTTGATTTCTAATCTCATCGGAAAATGTAATCGTCAGGTCAGTGGGCACCTTCATGCGCACTGTTACATTGTCACCTTGTGCAATCAGCGCATCTACTTCTTCTTGAGATAGTGTAAGACTATTTCTCATCTTGAGTCTGACTGACTGATCGTATTTGGGTGTATGAACGCCAGCAGCTTGTTCTCGAGCCCTCATGGCTTCCAATTCCTCAGCTGTATCAAATGCATAATACGCATGACCTGAAGCTATCAGCTGATCGACATGTTCTTTATATATATCCTTGCGCTCGGATTGTCTATATGGCCCGTAGTCTCCACCATGATTTACACTTTCTTCAGGTGACAGCCCAAGCCACTGGAGGGAGTTCATGATATATGTCTCAGCTCCTTCTACATATCTCTTCTGATCTGTATCTTCTATCCTTAGTATAAATGTGCCACCATGCTTTTTGGCAAATAGATAATTATAAAGTGCTGTACGTACGCCACCGATATGAAGTGGTCCAGTTGGACTCGGGGCAAATCTTACTCTTACGCTTCTATCTTCTGACATGTAGATTGTTGTTAGCTGGCAAAGGTAGTATTGTGATTAATTTATCTATTAAATCACTCGATTATCTATTAAGTGTACCTTAGTTATAATGCGCGGTTATTTCATAAGAGTTCCCAGTTGGGCAAAAATGGTTTATCCAAGGGCCATCTGGTCTCAAGCGGATATTGATCTTCCTTCTCGTTTAGCCCGATCACCTCAAGAAGTATTATGGACTATTGATGATGGCCCAGACCCTGAAAGTACTCAGTTGTGGTTGGATGCACTGGATGATATGGATGTCAAAGCGATCTTTTTTTTGATAGGAGAAAAGTGTGAGCGTTATCCACATCTCGTAGATGCTATAATCTCAGCAGGTCATCAAGTAGGAAGTCATGGCTATGGACATATAGATGGTTGGAGGACTAATGTTGACCACTATATAGCCGACGTTAAGAAGAGTCTTGAGGTTATAGATACTCAACTGTTTAGACCGCCTTTTGGCAGGATGACCCGAGGACAGCATAAGAAGATATCAATGATGTGTGACATTATGATGTGGTCTGTGATGCCTGGAGACTTTGATCATCGAGTGTCATCAGACCTACTTGAGTACCGCATATCAGAGACCCATAAAGATGATATTATAGTACTTCACGACAGTATCTACTCTTTTAAAAAGTGTAAAAACGCGCTTAAAAATCATAATAATCTGATAATCAATTAGTTGTAAATTTATTTACTCCGACATTGTTACAAGAAATAGCAAAATTAACCCCGACAATGTTACAAGTTGATGCCTTTGTTCCTAAATAATCTGGTCTACTTTTAAATCTACCATACTTCCTATGTACACAACTTCAAGCATACGCTGGATGGTTTATAAAGCATCATTAGTCGATGAT
>CAZRXJ010000446.1:0-2662 GCA_964604025.1 uncultured Saprospiraceae bacterium
GAATTGATCCAACCTGGTAAATGGGGGATGAATATGCTGGCATTTGGCGAGTGTCTACCGTACCATGATAACAAGATGACATTGAGATATGACAAGTTAGATAAGTGGGGACTACCGACGATCGATCTAGATGTTGAGTGGAAAGAGAATGAACTCAACATGAGAAAAGACATGCAGGCATCTGCAATAGAAATGCTCGATGCTGCAGGATTTAAGAACATACAGCCTTATGAAGATCGTTCTAATCCCGGTAATGGCATCCATGAGATGGGGACTGCAAGAATGGGCAGGGATCCTAAAACATCAGTGCTCAATAAATGGAATCAAGTGCATACTGTGAAGAATGTATTTGTAACAGACGGTGCTTGTATGACATCAGCTGCTAATCAAAATCCTTCACTCACTTATATGGCATTGACTGCAAGAGCAGCTAACCATGCGGTGGAAGAATTAAAAAAACTAAATCTATAAACGATGAAGAGAAGAGATGCAATTAGAAATTCGGCATTCTTAGTGGGATGCGGATTGTCGGCAGGAACGATAACTTCAATTATAAGTGGTTGTAAGACAGAAACAGCACATGTAGAGATTCCTTCATTTCTTGGCAAAGATATGTTGTCATTGTTGGGTGATGTAGTTGAAACAATTATACCTACTACTGACACTCCAGGAGCCAAGGAAGCTGGTGTTCACACTTTTATAGATAATGCTGTGGAACATTTTACAATCGAAGAACAAGGAATGTTCAAAGAGTTAATGCAGGGTTTGTTAGATGGAGAATTCAGAAGTAAGACTATTGAAGAGAAAGAAGCTATGCTCTTGTCACTTGATGACATAGAAGGTGATATAAAACCCTATTCAATTTTGAGAGGCTTGACTTGTGAAGGATATTTCACTTCTGAGATAGGAGCAACTCAGGCATTAGAATATCTACCCATACCGGGTGAGTTTATCCCATGCATGCCACTCTCAGATGTTGGTAAAGCATGGTCACTTAGTTAATATATAATTATGGAAATAAAAGACCGAAGGACATTTCTAAAAAGTAGTGCCCTTCTTACAGCAGGAGCACTGTCTAATGGACTCATGGCTTCTTCATGCACAACCAAAGATTCAGTTGCTCAGAGTGCCTTGCCACATAATGAGACGACGGAAGGAGAAATGTTCTTTAAGATTTCATTGGCAGAATGGAGTTTCCATAAAGCTATATTCAGCAAAAAGTTAGGCCATCTTGATTTTGCAGCTAAGACAAAGAGTCTAAACATGGACGGCATAGAATATGTCAACCAGTTTTTCAAAGACAAAGCTGAAGATCATGATTATCTAAATCAGATGAACCAGAGAGCCGTTGATGCAAATGTCAAGCAGCTCCTTATTATGGTGGATGGCGAAGGCGGTCTAGGAGACTTAGATGCAGCTAAGAGAAAGAAAGCAATAGAGAATCACTATAAGTGGGTTGATGCTGCTAAGACATTAGGATGTCATAGTATAAGAGTTAATGCCTTTGGTCAAGGATCAAGAGAAGATGTTGCAGCTGCTGCAGTAATCGGACTTGGAGGTGTCTCGGAGTACGCAGCAAAAGAAAACATCAATGTAATCGTAGAAAATCATGGTAGCTACTCCAGTGATGGAGCATGGTTGAGTGGTGTTATGAAGCAGGTGGGTATGAACAATTGTGGCACCTTGCCTGACTTTGGCAACTTCTGTATCAAAAGAGAAGGAGGCGCACTATATGGTGCAAAATGTATCGAAGAATATGATCGTTACCTTGGCGTTAAAGAAATGATGCCATTTGCAAAAGCCGTTAGCGCAAAAACTCATAGTTTTGATGCTGAAGGTTTAGAAGTCGATACTGACTACATGAAGATGATGAAGATAGTTAAAGATCATGGATATAGAGGATATGTAGGTATAGAGTACGAAGGCAGTGAACTTGAAGAAGAAGAAGGCATTATAGCCACAAGAGATTTATTAATACAAGTTGGAAAAGCACTTTCATGAATTTAAAATATACAGTACTAATAGCTTGCTCGGCTATTTTTCTATTCAGTTGCGGCGATAAGATTAGTCGTCCTGCGCCAGTACTTACTGCCGACCAGATAGCTCAAAGCCAATCAAGAGTAGAAGCACCAACGATCCCTTCTGGTGGAGTGGTCAGTGGTGTAAAACATTATACATGCCCTAATGGACATGCTGGCAGCGATACCCAAGGATCATGTATGTCTTGCGGTGCAACACTTGAACATAATCAAGCATTTCACAATCAACCAGCAGCTGGCGCAGACCCTGCCGCGTCAACAGGAGAGCCACCTCAAAACGCAGCTGGCGTATGGCACTATACATGCCCCAATGGGCACGATGGTGGTGGTGGAAGTGCTACAGCTTGCGAAGTATGTGGTACAACTCTAGTACACAATACTGTATATCACAATACGGGTGCAGTCGATGGACAAGAAGGTCTTACAGCCACACCAGCTGCGACGACACCTGGCGAAGTTGCACCACCTGTCACAGCAGAACCACCTCAAAATGCGGATGGCGTCTGGCACTATACATGCCCTAATGGTCATGATGGCGGTGGTGGAAGTGCTACTGCATGCAGCGAATGTGGAACGACCTTGGTGCACAACACAGCATATCATTAGATCAACTATTGATTGCC
>CAZRXJ010000447.1:0-2656 GCA_964604025.1 uncultured Saprospiraceae bacterium
AATATATAAGTGTTAATCAATTTATTCGCAACCACTCCTTATGTGGTTAATGGACTGAAAGATTGCAGAAGTCATAACATAATAACAGGGTGTATCACATGTAATATCGGTTCTCCACTTGCAGCTCAAGCTGATTTTCCTATTGAAGTGGTAGTAGGACCAGAGTTCGTCACAGGCAGCACAAGGATGAAGTCAGGTACGGCTCAGAAGTTAGTCCTCAATATGATTTCTACTTCTGTCATGATCAAGTTAGGCCGAGTCAAAGACAACCGAATGGTCGATATGCAGTTGAGCAATGACAAACTCGTTGATAGAGGTACCAAGATGGTCATGAAGACTACTGGACTCAATTATGAGGCAGCGCACAAGTTGTTATTAGAAAAGGGTAGCGTGAGAGGGGCCCTGGAAAGCATAGTTGACTGAATGGTTAATCAATGATAAAGTCAAGATTTGACTAAGAGTCATGCTATGACATAGCGCCGACAAGACAAACTTCAATTTGAAAGTATATAATCATATCAATCGTTCGGTCAAGACGAACTGGTCAGAGATTTATTACGACTCCTCATCTGCAACTATATCTTCAACTTTAAATTCTCTAAAGCAAAACTGATCATCGATTTTAATCACTACTCGGATTTTCTCAATTCCTTTGTGCAAGGATGATCCATCGAATGTATCATCGCTTAGCCCATTCCCAATATAGTATGATCCATCGAAGCGATTCGAATGAAAACTTGTTATCTGGTCGCCAGTATCATAATCATATACTTGAGCATTCATGTCTCCAGTGATGGATGAGCCGAGTGATAGATAAAGTACATCATATTTGCTAAAGTGAAGATCGACATGTTCTAATTCTACCATGCGTGATGATATATAATTGTTACTGTAAGCATTTATAATTCTTGTTACTTCAAAACTCCCACGGGTCTTTGGACTTTCATCTGTCATGGGTTCAATTGGTTTCCAATCCAGTGTTTTCGTGAAGTGCTTGATATTGGCAGATTCCAATTCAATGAAGAAATCTTTTTCAGAAAGCGAATCATGGTCTAAGAAATATTCATATAAGAATGTAGGAGCTGTATATGTTGAATCAAAACTTCTTACTCGCACGGCATTAACTTTTGCTTCTTGCGCGCGTTCCTTTTCTTTTCTTATGACTGTGCTTACGTATCTATATGACGCTGTGTCGATGACTAACTCCTCTATATGATTATTACTTTTTTCATGATTGTCGCTGTTTTTATTACATGAGGATGTGGTGATACATACAATAGAAAAACAAAGCAATATGAATAATGAAATATGCTTTTTCATTAATTATTTTTGATCGAATTCAGCGTTACTTTTCGAATGCAATTAATTATTTAACAATAATTAAAGATGCCATATTATGTATCAATGGTGTGTAGCATAAAAATAATTTTACTGACCCTCCCGTTTTATAGCCGTGATAACAGATATGACAGAGCGATATATCGGAGTATTTGACTCGGGCGTAGGAGGTTTGACTCTTTTACACAGAGCAAAAGAACTATTGCCACATGAGCATTTCTTGTATTTTGCAGATAGCGCTAATGTGCCATATGGTGATAAGCCTCCTAAGAAGATAGAGCAGCTGGTTGATGACGCGATCGCTCTAATGATGAAGCATCCTATTAAAGCTATTGTATTAGCATGTAACACGGCCACAAGCGTAAGTGCATCCAAATTGAGAAACACTTATGATCTTCCGATCATAGGTATGGAACCAGCCATCAAGCCAGCAGTCCTAGAAGGTGATCCAAGAAAGACATTGGTGCTCGCCACTGAGTTGACGCTCAAAGAAAGAAAGTATAAAGATCTTGTGCGTTCATTACACGCAGAAGATAAGATTGATGGCTTGCCACTTCAAGACTTGGTGAACTATGCAGAAGAATACGATTTTGATAGCCCTGCTCTAACCCGATATCTGAGGTCTGCCTTTTCTAAGATAAATTGGGAGGAATATAAAAGTGTTGTGTTAGGTTGCACTCACTTTCTCTATTTTAAAGAAGTGTTTTCAAAGTTTATTCCTGAACACATTCATTTTATAGATGGCCATGATGGTACTATCAAGCATTTGACTAATCAGATCGCACGCAATCCGTATGGTACCCATCCGAAATTAAAATGCATCCTTTCAGGCCTTGAAGTGTCTAATGAGATAATACGACCTTATCTTAATTTTCTCAATCAACGCTCCAATAGATTTCTAAGTTTTTCTAATTAGCCAATTATTATATTGGAACAAAGTGTTTCTTTAGATCTGATCTTAAGAAGAGCATATACATAGAAACCAGTGCACAGATAAGACCAATCTTCCAATGCCATATTGTAGTGGCAATTATAAATATCAATGTCCACCAGATCATAGAAAGAAAGAGTCCTAGTGTATATTTTATAGACCCAGTGAATTGCCTTTCTTTAATTACGTGTTTTAGAATGTAATTGACAACACCGATTGCAAGCGGATTAAAGATAGATAGCAATGGAGGAAACCATTTTAGAAAAGTTAAATAATTTGATTTTTCAAAATCCCCTTTGACTATCTTTTTTTTCAAATTTTCAAAATTAAGTTTTTCATTTTTACGATGGAATATTTTTACGTTTTCTTCATAATTCTCTTTAGACG
>CAZRXJ010000448.1:0-2647 GCA_964604025.1 uncultured Saprospiraceae bacterium
CCTGCAGAGATTGCTAATGGAGGAGGTACACTGGCTTGTGATTCTTCAAGTGACCCAACTCTTTTCGTGTTTAAGACACTCTCAGAACCAAAAGTTGGCATGCTTTCATACTTCAAGGTATATAGTGGTTCTGTTAGCTCGGGGGATGAACTTTATAATCAAAGAACCAGATCTTCCGAACGCATATCCCAATTGTTCGTTTCTAATGGTAAGACAAGAGAGAATATCGAACAGTTACAGGCTGGAGATATCGGCGTTACAGTCAAGTTGAAAGATGTTCTTACCAATGATAGTCTGACGACTAAAGATGGACCTAATATAATTACACCCATAGATTATCCACTTTCGAGAATTAGAACTGCGGTAACCCCGCCTTCTAAATCAGAAATGGAAAAACTGATGAAGGCTTTGCATCAGATAGAAATGGAAGATCCCACACTTCAAGTAGAGCAAAATGCTCAACTCAAGCAGACACTATTGCATGGGCAAGGACAACTGCATCTTGATCTCATCAAATACAGAATTGAAAAAGTTAATGGGATCATGATGGAATTTGAGAAGCCGAAGATTCCATATCGAGAGACGATTACGAGAATGTCCGAAGCCTCCTATAGGCATAAGAAGCAATCAGGAGGTTCTGGCCAATTTGCAGAAGTTCACATGCGGATAGAACCATATTATGAAGGGATGGCTGATCCTGCATCACTGACAGTTAGAAAGATTGAGATAGATGATCTGCCATGGGGTGGTAAGTTGGCGTTTTACTGGTGTATAGTAGGTGGATCTATAGACGCCAAATACATCAATGCTATTAAGAAGGGCATCCTGAAGAAGATGGAGCAAGGTCCACTAACGGGATCATGCGTTCAGAATATCAGGGTGTGTATCTATGATGGTAAGATGCACGCAGTTGATAGTAACGATATGGCATTTATGATAGCAAGTGCTCAAGCTTTCAAAGAAGCTTTTAAAAGTGCCGGTGCGCAGATATTAGAGCCTATATATGACTTAGAAGTACTTTGTTCTAATGAAGTCATGGGAGATGTGATGGGCGATCTTCAGACGAGGAGGTCTATGATACAAGGGATGGGAGCCGAAGGTCATTATCAGAAGATCATGGCTAAAGTACCCTTGTCGGAGTTATATCTATATAGTAGCAGCTTGAGGTCTATGTCTCAAGGTCGTGCTAAGTTTACAAGGTCATTTGCAGAATATAATACAGTTCCTCATGATGTGCAGCAAGCTCTACTCGATGAGCATACAGATCATGCGGAGGCAGCATAAAACTATACTAATTGACAATTGACCAACGAAAAAGGCCGCGGGATTCCTGCGGCTTTCTTTTTATTTGTTTATGCCTCAGACAAACATCCATAAAGCTCTAATACAACTATCCCTGACCGAATAGTAAACATTACATTTGTGACAACACATATCACAAATGAGAATAGGCCTGATATTAATCATTTTATTAGGGATGTATGCTTGCGTTCCACCTACAGAAGATAATGACCTTACGGTAAATATCGATCTTGCCAACGAAGTTCATCAAAGTATCCTCAATGCCAAAGATGAAAGAGATGTAGCTACTCTTGAGACTTTTCTTGCCTCAGAAGATCTCACAGAGAGGCATCTTGCAGTGGAAGCTTGTGGTAGTATTATTGATGCTGCTCTCCACGCTCCGCTGATTACGATACTCAACAACGACCCTTCCACAGATATACGAACTTTAGCAGCCTATGCACTGGGTCAGCAAAATGATCCAACGTTGCAATCAGCGTTAGTAAGCTCTTTTCAAAACCAAGATTCGGTTGAGTATAACACACCTTTGAGAGGCTCCATACTTGAAGCATTAGGAAAGTGTGGTGATCAAAGTGTGTTGAACTTTATAGGTAGAGTAACTACTTTTTCTAATGATACAGAACATCTGTTGTTAGGTCAAGCTAGAGCGATCTACAGGTATGGCTTAAGAGGTATGTATGAAGATTCAGGTACCAGTACTATGATCAACAATGTACTAGATGAAGGCCGACCTAGAGATACAAGATTAATATCGGCTCAATATCTAAGCCGCAATGTTGGCTTAGATTTAGATTCTAGCATCACACTATTGACTAATGTATTAGATGCTGAACAAGATGTCAATATCAAAATGGCACTAGCTGGAGCACTAACAAAAACAGGAAACCCAGCTGTCTTGTCTTCTATTCTTCCTTTGCTATCTGGATCAACAGATTATAGAATCAAGTCCAATATATTGAGACAACTTGCAGTCTTTGATTATAATCTGTATCGAGATGTGGTGATCGGACTTTTAGATGATTCTACTAATGACCATGTATTTAATCTTGCAAGTGATTTATTAAGAGATGCAGCACCAAGACAAGAGGCTGGTTTTTTTGTTGAGCAATCCAGAATTACAGACAATCAAATTAGAAAACCCAAATTGTTGGCAATTGCTTTAAATGCGCTTCCTGCAAGATTTATAAATACGCGTAACAATGTCAATAATGAGATCAATGCAGGATTAGAAACTGCAATAAATTGGATAAAATCGTTACACTGGTTATTAAAAGCCGGAATGTTGATTGTTTTTGTTATCGGTGCACTATATATTTATTACGAGGTCGACACTTTTGTTTGGCAG
>CAZRXJ010000449.1:0-2645 GCA_964604025.1 uncultured Saprospiraceae bacterium
TCCACTGGGTTATGGTATCATCATGTATAGTATATACAAACCAAGACTTAGTGTGTCACCTGCATCTTATAAAATACTGAAAAGTATAAGTTTTGCAATATTAGGTCTATGGGTATTTTCGGCTTATACGAGTCGTATATCAAATATTCAATTTTTAATAGGACCTCCTGATCCATATACAGGCCAGTCCATTATTGATAATCGTACTATACCATTTACAGTTGGTATGATAGGAGAAAAGCAAGCGCTTAACCAATTAGCTGCTAATCTAGCAATTGCAATTGATAAAATGAATGCTGATGATGCTCTAATATTACAATGTGGTTCTTCATTACAATTTGATATTGATAGTAATCAATATCGGATTTTTGAAGATAATAATCTAAGCTACTTCTTTGCGATTGCTAATCAATATAAAACGCCTTCGGGAGTCGTTAATTATTATAAATCTGTAGGTATAAAGTATATCATCTTAGACCTCAAACTACATACACTTGATAGAACACCAGAAAGATCATTAACAAAAAAGTATAGTGCCATGTTGAGGGTATTACAAAACAACCCTTCCATCCAACTTGTTGCGACAGATCAACTTGTCAACTATAGCACCCCTGGTGGTACGACGAGTCCGGGTATGGGTGTATTTGCAGATCCCAATGTTCCTCAATCTCAGGCCTTTAGAAGGATCGGCTCTTACGCAGTTTTTGAGATTATATAATTATAAAAAGGAAGACCATGATGACACGGCCTTCCTCGTTATGATTGGAGCTATTGTTCTGGCTTAAAAGATTTTATATGAGCCGTGTCCCTACTGGAGACCTGTTTATCTTGCTTTTCAATTGCAACATTTTCTTTTTCAGGTTTTCTATCATAAGACAGAGCGATGTAATGGGCATCTCCATAGTCTTCATCAAAATAATTAGGTATGTCAATAATCTTTTGATCTATAGCTCCTGTGCTATCCAGTTCAGCAACTATCGCTCTATCCTCAACCCACACAACAACACGTTGTTTTTCTTGTACTGTTTTGGATTGGCTAAAACAACTTGCCGATAAAAGTAAAAAGCTAACTAAACTCAATAATTTGTACTTGTTCATGGTAAAAATATTTAGTTGTTAAAAAAGAAATTCTAATCATTGGAAGTTGCAATATCTTTTAATTCATTGACCTCCTCTTTTTCTATTTTCAGCATTACAACATTGTCACATATATGTGTCGTGGGGTCGTCTTCAGTAACGATATATAAGGCTGACTCTGTAATGCCAAAGTGAGTCATGAGTGACTTTATATCTCTTGCTTTCTTCTCAGCATCTGGACTGCTGGACGTATGAATTATGACTCTAGCGCCTACGTTCAAATCTTTATAAACTGCGATCTCACGTATGTCTTCTGCACCTTCAGCATTAATCTCATTTGAGCTGGACTCATATACTATATACTTTATAAATTGATCTTCACTTGATTCCAGATGAGATACCCTGGCACCTTTTAATGTATCGCTAGCTAAGTCTAGGTTGAGAGATTTATTATTCATGATTCTGTTTGAACAATTAGTATGAAGAATAGCAAGACATATAAGTGCTGTTGTATAATTGATAGGTCTAATCATAATGTTCGTTGTTGGTTAAGAGACAGCTCACCTCATATGAAATCTTATCGATACATAAAAGACTATTCAAAAAACTAAAGAAAACAGCCTTGTCGTATATGGGGTAAACGCGGATTCTGCCTAGGAGATACCCTCATAAAGTGCATGTAACGTAAGCTATACACTCAATAACTATGCACACAACAATGATGTATCATGCTTGGCCAAGAATTGTGAACCTTGTGAGATAAGTTTTATTTAGTTAATATTATTGATCTAAACACAACATAAAATATGCTCTCAAAGACAATGCAAGATGCCCTCAACTCTCAGGTTTTGATTGAAGGTCAATCTTCACAAGTATACCTCGCTATGGCATCTTGGGCGGAGATTCAACCTGGTATAGACAATGTTACAGCCTTCTTCTATCGACACAGTGATGAGGAAAGGATGCACATGCTCAAGTTGATTCATTTTATCAATGAAAGAGGTGGATTTGCAGTTATTCCAGCTTTCTCGCAACCTAACTTGACCTATCCATCTATACATCATGCTTTCAAAGAGCTACTCAAGCATGAGATAATGGTATCTGAGAGTATCAATAAGTTAGTTGATATAGCACTGACAGAGAAAGATTATGCCACACATAATTTTCTTCAATGGTATGTCGCTGAGCAGATTGAAGAAGAAGCACTGGCCAGAGTACTCAATGATAAGTTGGAGCTGATCGGTGATGACAAAGGAGGACTTTATTTGTTTGATAGAGATGTACTGAATGTAAGTGTAGCATCTGGCAACGAATAATTAGTCGTATAACAAAAGCTGAAATAGTATCACCAATAGAATATTAAATCGAAGTCTGATAATAAGTCTTCCGATAATATTCTGGTATATCTATATTTGCGATCTAATTGTAGAAATATGTTTGATAGTTTAAGCGAAAAGCTAGATTCGGCCTTTAAGAATCTTAAAGGAGAAGGAAAGTTAACGGAGATTAACATCGCCCAATCTATAAAAGAGATCGCCGACGCTCTGATTGCTCTTTCAAAAAACAAA
>CAZRXJ010000450.1:0-2622 GCA_964604025.1 uncultured Saprospiraceae bacterium
AGTATATCCATATCCACCCAATACTTGCACGCCATTACTGATTGATACCCTACCCATCTCTGACGGATATGTCTTAGCAATAGGTGTCAATAGTTCTAGAAGTAGGTGATTCTTCTCTCGTTCTTCTTCTGATTCTGAGTAATGAGAAAGATCCAAATATTTAGAACAAAGAGTTAATAAACTCGCACACCCCTCTACGACTGCCTTCTGTAACATCAACATACGACGGACATCTGGGTGATTGATGATCAAGGTCTGCGGTGCATTGACATTCTTTCCTCCTGATCCATCTAACTTTCTTCCTTGAGGTCTCTCCTTCGCATATTGTAATGAAGCATAGTATGCAGCCGATGCTATAGAAGCGGCAGTAAGTCCTACTTCTAACCTTGCTCCATTCATCATCTGAAACATATACTTTAAGCCACGATTAGCTTCCCCAACCAGCCAGCCTTTACAATCTTGATTGTCTCCAAAAACAAGATGTGTTGTCACATATCCTTTCTGCCCCATCTTCTCAAACTCACCAGCAGTCTGAACATCATTGGCTTCTAAATCACCATCCTTTATGCGCTTCTTAGGCACGACAAATAATGAAATACCTTTTGTTCCTGCAGGTGCTCCTTCTATACGAGCGAGAACCAGATGAATGATATTCTCTGCACATTGATGGTCTCCGCCTGAGATAAATATTTTATGACCCTCTATACTGTAAGTTCCATCTCCATTATCTTTTGCCGAAGTAACAATATCAGACAGTGAACTTCCTGCTTGGGGCTCAGTTAGTGCCATAGTGCCTCCCCACTTTCCTGCCATCATGTTAGGAACATAAGTATCGAATAACTCTCTACTGGCGTATGATTTTATTAAACCAGCCGCTCCAGCCGTCAACCCTAAATATCCCACAGCTGTATTATTAGCAGCAGAAGTAATAAAGTTAGCAGCTATAGCTGCCATATGAGGTATCTGTGATCCCCCGTCGTCATAGTCAAAGTGTCCACAGATATATCCGTTATCTCCAGCAGTTGTTAAGACCCGCTCTATGTGTGGATGTGCTGTGATGGTGCCATTTTCGTATTTGACACCTACTCTATCCATCTCAACAACATATGGATATAATTCTTTATCAGAATAGTCCAACGCTGAGTCAAGCAACATATCGATACTATTCATATCGTAGTCATTGTATCTCGGTACAGACAATACTTCTTCCATACCATGTACTTCTCTGAGAAGAAACTTTAAGTGATCAACATTTACATATTTAGCCATAGCCATTATTTTTTCTTTACTGGGAGTAAAGATAATGATATTATAATTGACACTTACGCCAATAAGAAAGCATCGCTTCAGCATTATTGGCGAATATGCCTATGCCATGTACAATTTTCTTTGACATTTTATGACCATGGATGCTGTAATCCATGCTTGGTGGGTTAATTGACATATGTTGAGTCTTCTCAATCACTTATGCCAATTAAGAGACTATATCTATGCTCCTTCAAGAGGATCCATAAGCTCGTCTATGTAAAAATCCCTTGTCTGGGTATTGTAATTATCTCGACAAGTGCTTCCAGTACCACTCCTCATGATGCTAGCATATGTACGATTGGCAAGACAAGACTCTTCATGGTCTCTAAATAAAAAACAGTGGCCTAACTCGTGGAAAACAATGTACTCTCTATACAAAGGTGATGCTCTTTTCCAGAATGATTCATCGACAACAACACTTCGATGATTTTGTCTTCCTCCGTAGGTACAAGTTCCGACGACGTTACCATCATCGATGTCTTCGATACTACCTACGACATTAGCTCTATTGAGATCTATACTAAAGCCACGTTCTAAAGCAGCTTCTTCAAATGCTTGAAAATGAGGCCACAATTCTCTATCAACATTGGCATAAGATTTAACTGTGGGTATTAGCTCATTGTCAATAGACATATCTTCTTCTAGGCAAGCACCAAAAAACACCAAGAAAATAAAGAGACTTAAAGATTCTACTGCTTTCATAACCAATCAGGTTTGTAGTAAGTGATTAAAGCGTAACGTAGAACTTATATAGGATATAATTTAAGTGTGAAAAGTTAGGTATTAAACTGAAGAGGATTTAGGATTATTGTCTTACATATAGGTTGACGTGATCATTGGGTCGAAAGAGCCTTTTCAGAAAGAGAAAGACTTAATTCCTTGAGTGACTTGAGACTGACATTCAATAATGGCGATTCGTTTTTGCTAGTAGCTGATAACAGCTTGATGTATCCCACTACCATGGTCCAACCCTGCAGCGTGTGAAGCATACAGTCTACATCACTTCTTATACTTCCATCTTTGATACCTCTTTCCATCTCCTTCACTGTTAATTTTAAAGGTAGGTTTTGAAGGTCTTGTATTCTTATAAAATATGAACTCTGAGTAGTAATAGAAGTGTCGATATCACCTGCTTTGTCTCTTGATAAGCTCCTGATCATCGAGAAATAATCCAAGATAGCTTCTGAATACAAAAAGTTGTTCTCACAAAATCTAAAGAAGGACTCGAATATGGCTTTAGTACTAACTAATCCAGTGTTGCTTCTATTCTGATCAATAGTAGAATAAAACACTTCTGTGAGTGCTTGGAAGGCC
>CAZRXJ010000451.1:0-2622 GCA_964604025.1 uncultured Saprospiraceae bacterium
AGAACGGGCCGGTGCTGGGGATATGAACGTAGATAGATGCTTCTTATCTGATCTTGACAATCCCAAGGTTGATAGATATGGCAAAAGTGTTAACCCTTTGTTTTTAGAAACAAATCGTATAAGTGTATCGATACTACCTGACTTGTATTCAAGATTACGACTGATGTTGCTTTTCTTACGCAGATCACATATGCTTTCCACTTGATGTCGCATACAATGACCTTCATCCATCAACCACAACTTATGATAGTCGATAGACTTGTAGTCTGCTTGTGCAGCTTCCACTTTGGTACTCTTATCGTATAAACAGAATGGTTCATTGTAGAGATTGTACTCTACGAGATCTGGATGATCCAGAGGTGTTGACAATATGCCAATGTCCAGTTTTCTTTGTTCTATATCTTCTATAATATTGTTTGTTGTCATCTCAGAAATCACAAAATGGACATGAGGACGCAATGCGGTCAGTTGATTGAGAAAAAGCGGCAGTAGATATGGTGCTACAGTGGGTATAACCCCTATCTTAATCTCACCTGAGAACTCCCCCTTGAGCTGATCAACCACTATCCCAAGGTTGTTGATCTCATCTAGTATGACCCTACATTGCTTTATAAAGACCTCTCCTTCTTTAGTGATGCTGGCTGGTTTGTACTTACGATCAAATATCTTAATATTCATCTCATTTTCTAACCTAGCAATCATCGTGCTTAAGGTAGACTGGCCGATATATATGGATGCGGCTGCTTTACCAAAACTACCTTGATCTGCTACTGCAACTACATATTCTATTTGTTGAATATTCATCTATAATGTAGATATTTTTGGAGCAAATATCGACTATATAGATTAGATATAAGTGATACTTTTGCACATCATCATATTGAACATTTACCATGAGTGATATCATCGCATTAGTGCGTTCAGGATCGATAGACGAAGTGAGGGCATCCTTAATCAAAGATCCAGCATCGGCCAATGATATGGATGAGAGGGGTTTTACACCACTCATCATGGCTACTTATACCGACCAAGTCGACTTAGTCCATATGTTATTATTGCATCATGCTGATATAAACACCAAAGGTGCCAACGGAAACACCGCTCTGATGGGGCTTTGCTTCAAAGGCAATATATCGATGGCAGAACTACTCATAAAGAAAGGAGCTGACATCAACGCTCAAAATGACCAAGGAGCGACAGCACTTATATATGCTGTGACGTATGGACATTTTGACATCACGAAATTGTTACTTGCTAATGGTGCCGATCTCAGTTTAAGAGACAATACTGGAAAAAGTCCACTTGAACATGCACAAGAAAATGAGCATCCGTCTATTGTCGACTATATTCTATCACAGAACTCTTAATTCTAATATAATATGAGCGCGTCTAGCAAAATGCCATACTTCATCAATCCGTCATTGCCTCTTACAGGCATTGAAAAAGATGAAGCATATAAAAATGCCGCTAAAGAATTGACACTTTTATTGGATGAAGGATCTTCTATGATCACTCGGATGGCATCTATTAATTGTATCCTTAAGACACATCTACCCTATTTTTATTGGGTGGGTTTTTACATGATCCGTAATAATCGACTGGAAGTAGGCCCATATCAAGGCACTCTTGGCTGTCTCTATATAGATATGGGAATGGGAGTCTGTGGGAAAGCTGCTCGATCAAAAGAGACGCAAATAGTTGATGATTGTCATGCTCTGGTACAAGGAAACGAACACATAGCATGCGATCCTAACTCTCGCTCTGAGATAGTTGTACCAGTTTTTGACATTGAGGATGAGTTGATTGCAGTATTTGACGTGGATAGTACTTTGATTGGATCATTTGACTTGATCGATAAGAAGTGGATAGAGCAGATCATCCACAATATTTTTAGGGTATAAAAAAGCCCCAGCACAAGGCTGAGGCTCTGTATATTTTAATCAAATAAAGGCACTAATTACATAGACCATGACTTGATTGAATCATTGTTCAACTTAATATAGTCATCGTTACCTGCTGTTGTAGCAAGCTCAAGTGACTTTTGTGCAACACTGATCGCTTCTGCTTTTCTACCTAAGTCTGCAAGAATTAAAGATTCTCTTCTCAACTGCCAGAATCTTGGGCTATCGGTATGAGTTGCTTTTTGTACATACATTAAAGCCTTATTAAGGTCTTTACCACTCTCATGTAGATAGGTGCCAGCATTGAAATAATCTCCAGCAGACGGGCCTGCCATTACTCTATCAATATTGGCCATTACAGCTTTGTCAGTATGTACACCGAGTTTAACAGGTACAATTGTTTGATCCCAGATAAACTCTATCAATCCTCCATCAGCAGTAAGATCTGCAATTGTTATAAAGAAACTCTCTACTTTGATACCAGGAACTTGTACAGGTGTAACTGTTACAACTGCTGCAGGTTCTTTCTCAATATAGCTGCCCCAGTTACCAGTTTCATAAGGGTAAAAGTGTACATCCCATGAGCTTGCTCCAGGCTTTGTTAAGATACCATAAGCACCGGCTTTTAGATCTTTACCTTCCACAGTTACATCTTCACTAAAAGTGAACTTTGTAATTTGATTTGCACCAGTTCTCCATACTTTGTCATAAGGTACCAGAT
>CAZRXJ010000452.1:0-2613 GCA_964604025.1 uncultured Saprospiraceae bacterium
AAGAAAGTTATATCTCAGAAGTCTTAAAAAGTGGAGCACTGGGTTATGTACTTAAGAATACTGGTCGAAAAGAACTAATCACAGCTATTAGAACTGTTTCTTCTGGGCGGACATACTTTAGTGAAGCCATCACTAACACGATCATGAATGGCCTTATGAACAACAATAAAAAATCCAAACCTCAAGAAAAACAAGTACCCAAGATCACAAGAAGAGAGAAAGAGGTGCTCGATCTTATCATGGATGAAAACACGAATCAAGAAATTGCTAATCAGCTGTTCATAAGTCTTAAAACAGTCGAAGCACATCGAAGCAATCTCTTGTCTAAACTAAATGCTCGTAATACAGCAGGCCTAGTACGCAAGGCGATAGAAATGGAATTAGTTTAGTACGATAGATTATAGTTATACTCTCTATATTGTAACCAGAAGACCACATTATGGAGACCTATGCAAAAGTGTTATCCTATGCTATCCCGGGGTTCGTTGTACTGATAATCATTGAGTACTTAGCGAGTCTATGGATGGGGCGATCTGTTAATAGATCTATGGATACGATCTCAAGTCTTAGCTCAGGTATGACTAATACATTGAAGGAGGTCTTAGGATTAGCAATTGTAATATTGAGTTATGGGTGGATGGTTGATCGTCTGGCTTTATTCTCTATTCATTCGGATCTGTTACTATATATACTTTGTTTCATATTAGTTGACTTTGCTTCCTATTGGTCTCATAGATTTAATCATGAGATCAATGTCATGTGGAATCGGCATATCATCCATCACAGCAGCGAAGAGTTCAACATGTCATGTGCCTTACGGCAAAGTATTTCTGGTATTGTTGGTATATACTTTTTTCTTTATATCCCAATGGCTGTGATCGGTATACCTAGTCAAGTAATATCTGTTGTGGCACCGCTACATCTCTTCGCCCAATTCTGGTATCATACTAGGTTGATAAATCGCATGGGCATCCTAGAGTATATTATTGTTACGCCGTCTCATCATCGTGTTCATCATGCTATAAATCCAGAATACATTGACAAAAACTATGCAGCCATCTTTATAATTTGGGACAAGCTATTTGGTACATTTCAAGAGGAACAGGCAGATGTGCCAGCCGTATATGGCGTAAAAAAACCAGTATTGACTTGGAATCCATTTCTTATAAACTTTCAACACATCTTCTTACTAGCAAAAGATGCATGGAGAACGGATAAAGTAGTGGATAAAATCAAAATCTGGTTCATGCCCACTGGTTGGCGTCCTAAGGATGTTAAGGAGAAATATCCAGTCAAAGTGATAGAAGAAGTTTTTGCTTACGCCAAATACAATCCCGAAACACCAAAAGGATTAGAAGTCTGGTCATGGACTCAACTTATATTTACTAATGCCTTAATGTACTTCTTATTGATAGGGATAGCCGAGATCGATGGTCAAGGAATCATACTTTATACGACATTTTTAGGCGCTTCTATTTTTTCTTATACCAGCTTAATGGATATGGACAAAATAGCAATACCCGCAGAGCTGCTGAAATTGATCATAGGGTTTTTTATTTTCTATCAATACAACGGTTGGTTTCACCTTTCTGATGTAATTCCTTTTACTTACTATATAATGATCACATATATGATTATTTCTATAGTCTTAACTATATATTTTTTTAACCAACCTATACCACAGACTGATCATGTAGAGATTGAGTCCAACAATCAAAAAGTTACTGACGCTCTCTTAGTTTATCGAGAAGGCGATTGAGCTCATTGGAGTCTTTGACAGACAAACTACCTACCGTATTGGTAACGGAGTTATTTCTCATCGTTTCAAGTAATTTAACGCCATCATCCGTGATTGTAATATCAACAAGTCTTTTATCATTGACTCTTACTTCTTTCACAACATAATTTTTTCTAATCAAGCGATCTATCAATCGGGTTATATCTGACATCTTATTGAGCATCCGATTCCTTATTTCAAAGGTTGTTAAGGGCTGACTAGCTCCATTCAAAATTCTTAAAATGTTGAATTGCTTAGGAGTTAAATCAAATGGTTTAAAATGATTCTTAAGATTTTCGTCGATCCAAGCATTGGTATAAATGACATTGACGATTACCTTTTCGAGATCATTGTCGAAAGGTCTTTTTTGTTTTATTTCTTCTTCTAAGCCCACATTTCATTTTAAGATCAAAAGGTACATAGAATATATTTTTGTTTATGATTTATCTTAAAATAATTGAACAAAATTGAATTGTTGTGTTTATCTATGATGTTATGATCTTTCATAATATGATTCTGACTTCCTATGATATTTATTCTATTTTTACATCGATTATAATCAATGAATTTCATCAAGTCTCTTAAAAAGCTAACCATTCAAGATTGGGTCTTTTCGATCTTTTCTGTTTTATGGGTTTCGATAGTAATGTTAGACTACTTTAACAAGCAAGTCATTTATTTGCCATCGATCACTCATTTTAGATATACTAATCTTTTCTTATTCTTATCCCTAGTAGGTGGCTTTTTATCAGCATATTATTGTAGGATTTGGTTCTTTAAGAAATGGCCAAAACTACCCATCAACGGCCTCATACTTTTCACTTTATTCATGATCA
>CAZRXJ010000453.1:0-2605 GCA_964604025.1 uncultured Saprospiraceae bacterium
ACATAGATATAGGAGTTATTATCGCATACTTTATTGTAGTATTTGGAATAGGAATCTATGTGGCTCGTCGTACAAAATCTGGTACTGATCTCTTTTTAGGAGGGCGTACTTTGACTTGGGGCTTTATCGGTCTTTCGCTTTTTGCATCTAACATATCAACGACCACGATTATAGGATTGTCTGGTGCGGCATATTCTTCTGGTATATCTCAAAGTGTGTATGAATGGATGTCAGGTATACCATTGATTATATGTGCATTGATCTTTGTACCGCTATATTTGAAAAGCAAGATTACAACAATACCAGAATTTCTAAGTCTGCGTTATGATCGCAGATCTCAAATATTCTTTTCTATTGCAACTATAGTAGCCAGTATCTTAATCGAGACAGCAGGAGGATTATATGCGGGGGGATTGGTGATGCAGACTTTTTTTCCAAACTTAGAGATATGGCAAGTGAGTTTTGTGATTGCACTTTGTGCTGGTATTTACACAGCTTTCGGCGGACTGAAGGCCGTTGTTTATACTGATGCGATGCAAGCTATTATACTAGTGTTAGGTTGTGGTGTGTTGACATATATGATGTTTGAGAAGTTGGATTTTTCAATTTCCAATTTAATAACTACGGCCCCTGAAGGACATTTTTCTGTAGTTCGACCCATCGATGATGAGAGTTTGCCATGGCCGGGATTGTTGTTGGGCGTACAATTGCTAGGTTTTTGGTATTGGAGTACTAACCAATATATAGTGCAACGGATACTTGGAGCCAAGAACATCCAGCATGCCAGATGGGGTGTCATCTTCGCAGGTTTTCTAAAAATATTGCCACTGTTTCTAATGGTGATACCAGGTGTTATGGCGATTGGATTATTTCCTGGATTAGAAGAAAGTGATAAAGTGTTTCCTACGATGGTGACTGAGATTCTGCCTGTAGGATTAATTGGTCTTGTGTTAGCTGGTCTGACATCAGCTATCATGTCCAGTGTTGATAGTACGCTCAATAGTGCAAGTACACTTGTTGTGATTGATTTTATAAAACCGAATTATCCAAAGATCACTGAGAAACAAATAGTAAGAGCAGGTAGAATTACGACAATAGTGTTGATGCTTTTTGCAGCTTTCTGGGCCCCTATGATTGAACGATTTGATGGTATATGGATTTATTTGCAACAGATGTATTCTATCTTTGTGCCGCCTGTTGTCGTGTTGTTTTTAGTAGGTGTGTTTTATAAAAGAGGCAATGGCGATGGAGCTTTCTGGACACTGATGGTTGGAACTGTTTTAGGTATTGTATTTTTTGCGCTACAGCAAATGGATCTATGGCACATGCACTTTACGATGACAGTAGGTATAGTAATTGCCATTAGTGCCATTGTGTTTGTAGTAGTCAGTAATATGACTCCAGCACCAAGTCAAGAGGTTATTGACAAGTATACCTATCAACCTGGATTGATTAATGATGACAATAGAGACTTGCCATGGTATAAAAATTACTTGTACCACATTAGCTTGCTGGCCTTCGCGATCTTTTCAATATTGTTGGTTATCTGGTAGCGGATTTTAAACGATAATATCGATGGCTTATCACTTGATAGAACTGTTCATTTTAAGATGATTGAATAAACACAATCGATGGTAAAACCAAAACGAAGCGATCAGCTACTTTGATTCCATCAATAAGACATTACCTCCTGTGCTCAATTGATTGATTCTCAAGGCCGCTAATGGAGCGTATGACTCAGAATTTATACAATTATAAGCATGTTGCTTACTAGGAAACTTTATCAGCACTGTCCAATTGCCATAGGACTGACCTTCTATCACTTCGACTTGCTTTGTTGCAGCTAAGACATCGCCTTCAAAACTGGAAAGTATAGGATTGAACTTGTCTGCATATTCTTTAAAGTATAGTTTATAATCCTTGACTTCTATCTGTGCGAGTATGTATACTGTTTTGTTCATATTGTCAATTATATTCATGTTCATTTGCAATTCAATCCAGAGTTTTCTTTTTTCTATACTTGTCCCATAGAAACCATATAGCTCCTGTGATTAATCCCAAAACCACAGAGGTTTTTATATTTTCCTGCAATATTCTTTCTCTTCCAAAGACATAGTCTAGGAAGAGTGAAGCAAAGAATAAAAGGAGTACCGGACGTAAAGTGTAAAAGTATATCTGCTTAAAATTCATTTATTAATTTTTATAATCAGGTTGTTGCAATACCAATTATTCTTCTGACAATAATTTAATAGCTTCAATTACTTCTTGATTAATTAGAGTCCCATCATGCTTGGCGATCACATCTAATACTTGCGAACCAAATAGCTCTGTATATGCTTTGTTCTTCTTGTGATTGGCAGCCCTTGCTTTATCAATATAAGGAGTATGCTTGAGATAAGACTTTGGTTTAATCTGGATAGCGCAAACAATTTTATTGTTTTGAACTAATTCAAAGTCAACTCCATATTGATGATCAAAAGTACCTTCTTTCTTTACAAATTCAATATTAGGAAATTCGGTTTTAAGATTCGCTATAGTGTTGTGCTCCCGGAGGATGATGCCATTCCACGTTTCGCAGATGACTCTATATCTTACAGCTTCTTGA
>CAZRXJ010000454.1:0-2604 GCA_964604025.1 uncultured Saprospiraceae bacterium
GAGATGTGTTAGGAATGCCTTCGTGCCATAGACCATGCCCCAGAAATTGATGTCCATTACCCATTTGAATTGATCGATACTCACATCTTCAATTGAAAAAGACCCTATGGTCACACCTGCATTGTTGAGGATAACATCTACCTGTCCAAAGTGAGCGATAACCACCTTGCTATAGCGCTGCCATGCTTCCCAATCACGTACATCCAAGATCTGGCTATGTACTTCCGTTCCCTCCTTCTTTACTAAGGCAACAGTCTCTTGCAATCTATCATTGTCGATATCGCTGATGGCTAATCTTGCACCTTTCTTTGCACATAGCACCGCTGTTGCTCTTCCTATACCTGAGCCAGTTCCGCTGATAACTACTACCTTATTCGTTATTTTCATGGGATAATATTCAATTTGTGTAATTAGAAGAAGGTCTTCGTCTTTTGAAGTGGGTCAATGCAATATTCATTAATTTTTTGTTCTACCAATCTATGTTTGTCCTTTTTTGTCTGCTCAAAAATGGACTAAAAAAGAGCACTTTCTGTAATGTTTCTCCTACTTCGTCGGACCACAAGTCAATTTCTAAAATCGATCCAAGGGTTCCGATTTCTTAATACAATCAACTTGTTGAAACGTACAGAAACACCTGCCAAAATCCAAGTTCATTGGTTGTTACAGTTTTTACGGTATTACTCAGCGTTGATGTTAAAACTTAAAATTTCATTATACTCATACAAAAATAAATACCCTTACGAAAAGGCTAATAACCTTAGAATTTAATCTTCTAATAATCGTAATTAGAAAATCATTTGAGGTAACTATATCAACTTCCAGCCTTCTCGATAAGGTCGACTAACAAATTGATTAGCTGCTTCATAATTGGTGACTTGCATAGATGCTCCATCCCACAGCAACTTACGCCTTCCCTCAAATGCAGCTCTGCCATTGGCACTTTTGCCACTACTTGTGGTATAACTTCTGATCGCAAGATTACCCATCAACACTGTCTCAGTTAATGGGCCGCTATAATCAAATGATGATGTAAGCGCTTTGTGTTCTTTAGAATTGTATCCTGCTTTACAAGCCTGAACCCATGCTACTTGGTGCCCACTTTCTGGAAGCGCTACATAAGGATTGTCACTGACATAATCATCGGCCATGGTTACCTTGTCACCATTGTTGAGGTATATCTGTGGTCTCATACCATAGGTGCCGCAAGTCATGATGCCCTTAGTGCCTATCATCATTACGCCATTGCCACTACCAGGCTCTCCGAGATAGTCATCAGCTGGTATAATCGATGGATGAAATGGTCTCAATCCTCCGTCGGACCAATTAAAGGTTATCGGTGTTTTGTTCTTTTTAGTTGCTTCAAATTGTATCTGAACACTTGAAGATGGAGGACATCCTTCAGGGATATATTCAGGTGTCCAGTCTCTGGTATATACCTGACCAACACTACATTCCACTTCTGTCGGGTATCCTAATCCCAATACTCTAAAGGGTGTATCAATCAAGTGACAACCCATATCTCCCAAAGCTCCAGTACCAAAATTCCACCATCCTCTCCACTTGAATGGATGATATAAAGGATGATAATCAACCATAGCAGCAGGGCCTATAAATAAATCCCATTCCTCTGGTGTCAGGTGTTCTGGCAACACCATCTTTTCAGTAGGAACTGGTATACCTTGTGGCCAAACTGGGCGATTCGTCCATACATATACTTCTGATACATCTCCTATCATACCAGCATCAAACCAATCAACCATCTGCTGTTGAGCAGGTTGTGATGCTCCTTGATTACCCATCTGTGTGACTACCTTATGCTCTCTTGCTGCCAAGGTGAGTTGTCTTGCTTCGTATATATTATGTGTCAATGGCTTTTGGACATATACATGTATACCCAAGTCCATAGCAGTCATAGCAGCGACACCGTGTATATGATCTGGCGCAGATATAGTGACTGCATCAATATCATCTTTCATCTCCTCAAGCATCACTCTAAAATCACTATAGAATGTTGCATCAGGAAATGCTTCTCTGGATCCCTTGGCCATATTGCGATCTACATCACAGAGCGCTACTACATGGTTCGCACCATTGTTATAAGCATTGCGGATATCAGAACTACCCTTACCTCCAGCTCCGATAGCTGCAAGATGGAGCTTATCACTGGGTCTCATGCGCCCTTTAGCAACAGCACAACTGGGGACTATAAAAAATGTACCTACAGCAAGTGAAGTATTCTTAATAAACTTTCTACGTGAAGTACCCTTCACTTTCTTTTTTTTCATCTTACAACATTTGCATCTAAAGTATACAAATGCCTTTAAAATGAGATGCTCACAACTATAATTAAATTGACATAGGCCTTTGACATCTACTCACTTTCTATTCTTCCAATTCTTGATGATCTCTGTTTCTCGCGCTAAAAGATGATCTGGATCTTTCTCAACTTCATCTCGTCGTTCTTGAGTTACGGCATCAGAATACCACCAGTCATACGTATCTTTTATAGTTTCTATAAGTGGACGACATAATAGGCCTTGATTAAAGGCCTTAACGTTATTGATTAGCGAAGAGCCTTCATTGTTTCCTTCAGGCATGATCCAT
>CAZRXJ010000455.1:0-2602 GCA_964604025.1 uncultured Saprospiraceae bacterium
TCTATAGATGTGTTGATCGTTGATGACATACAGTTTCTAAGTGGCAAAGTCAAAACACAAGAGATATTCTTCAACATATTCAATCAACTTCATCAGCTAGGTAAGCAAATCATACTAACATCAGATAAACCTCCTAAATCATTAGAAGGCATACAGGATAGATTGATATCAAGATTCAAGTGGGGACTTTCGGCAGATCTCCAGACACCTGATCTAGAAACACGTATGGCCATCATATCTGCTAAGTTGGATAATGAAGAGATTGCGTTGCCTCAAGACATTATAGAGTTCATAAGTTACAATGTCAAGGATAATGTAAGGGAGTTAGAAGGTGTCTTGGTATCACTGATTGCCCAATCGTCACTCAATAACAAGACGATAGACATTAATCTTGTCAAAGGTGTAGTAGAAAGCTTTGTCACAGGTATCTCCAAAGAGATTACGATTGACAATATCAAGCAGCTTGTGTCTGATCATCTGAAAGTATCAGTTGAAAAGATCCAAGGAAAAACACGCAAGAGAGAAGTAGTGATGGCACGCCAGCTGTCTATGTATCTCGCAAAGCATCATACTAATAGTTCTTTAAAAGCGATAGGCGATAACTTTGGAGGCAGAGATCATAGCACAGTGATATACTCTTGCAAGACAGTAGAAGATCTTATAGACACTGACCCACTTGTCAAGGACGCACTTCATGAACTGGAGAAAAAGGTCAAAATGAGCCTTACTGGTATAAAAGCATAAGGCTGATGCAGTGTTAATCTTGTCTTATCATCACATTCGATATTTCATTTAAAATAATAAGACCCTAAATTCGTATCTAATACATAGTCATTATAGTCATGACTATCTAGTACATCTTCATTAAATGAGATACAAAACAATTAGCCTTATGAAAAGTCCGATATATATTATTCTACTTGCCTTATCATCACTGGCTTATACATCATGTAATCAAGACGCTGCTCAGTCGACCGTTGCAGCTCAATCAGTTACTCCTGAGGGGCTAAGCTGGTATGCTATTGATGATCTCGAAGCAATGAAAGATATAAAAGGAAAAAAAGTCTTAGTTGACATGTATACAAGTTGGTGTGGGTGGTGCAAAGTTATGGACAAGAAAACCTTTACAGATCCAGCAGTAGTTGAATATCTTAATGAGAACTTTGTATTGGTAAAGTTTAATGCCGAGCAAAGAGAACCCGTCACCTTCAAAGGTGAGACATACGAATGGATCCGAGGAGGAAGAAAAGGTGTCAATAAGTTAGCGATGAAGCTGATGAGTGGGCGATTGGCCTACCCAACCATGGTATATCTCGATGACAATCTAGAGTTGATAAAAGCATCTGCAGGTTACAAAAAACCAGATCAGCTTTTAGCTGAGTTACAAGTGCTCTAAGATATTGGTGGGTTCTCAGGTTGACTTAGTTTGTTTTGGAGAACTACTTTGGGACAATCTGCCAAGTGGCAAAGTCGCTGGTGGGGCACCTTTTAACATCGTCAATCGAGCAACCGCTTTAGGGTTAAAGGCAGAAGTCATCACAAGTGTAGGTTCTGACCCTCTTGGAGCCGAACTAACAGAACTTGTTGCCGCTCAGGGAAATTCTACAAAGTACATCCAGGAACACCCATCACTTCAGACCAGTGTAGTCAATATAGAGGTTGGCGACAACGGAGAACCACACTATGACATCGTTTATCCAGTCGCTTGGGATGATGTTACTATGGACGATTCAGTTATATCATTGGTAAGCGAGGCCTCATCTTTTGTATATAGCAGCTTGGGCCTGCGTGACGAAAAATCGAGAGAAGTACTCTTTCAATTACTTGACTCTGCTCAGTTAAAAATATGTGATATCAATCTAAGAGATGGTCACTTTACCAAAGAGACAATCCTCAGGATGATTGAAAAAGCAGATATCCTGCGTGCTAACGAATCAGAACTCGAGATGATAAGCGCCTGGTTAGGACTTGATCAGCTTAGTCGCAAAGAGCAAATGCAGTCGCTTGCCAAGCGATATAATTATAAGATGGTGATCACAACCCTCGGAGGAGAAGGCGCAGTTTGCTTCAAGGATGATCAGTGGTATGTGCAACCAGTGTTTAAAGTAGAAGTAAAAGATACCGTTGGAGCTGGAGATGCTTTTTTAGCGTCATTTATATATTCCTACCTGCGTGAAATGCCTATTGATCAGTGCATGAAGTTTGCTTGTGCAGTTGGTAGTCTAACTGCTTCAAAACATGGAGGAACACCATCTATTGCTCTGAGTGAGATAGAAGCTTTGATTAATAACTAACCAAAAAGACAATACAGGATTTTTAATTTAATCTACTGTCCTTACCCTTGTACTTTCTTGTATCCAACAAGGCACTTTAAAAGATGTCCCAGCCTTTAGTTGTCTAAAGAAAATATCCTCTTTGGTGGGCATATATTGACGATATCTCTTGATCCACTTGTTAGCCTCATCGATTACAGTTGGATCTACCTTCTTTGCATATTCAAACTTGTCGATGGCCGCCCATGTTACAACTTGACTGTCAAAGCCAGTGCCTGGTCCACATAGAGGGCCGCTAGAAGCATAAAGTTTTCCAATTAGCATATATG
>CAZRXJ010000456.1:0-2600 GCA_964604025.1 uncultured Saprospiraceae bacterium
CTATGGCAAAACGCAACAATCGCAGAATTAGAAAACAGACCATACGATCAGATTTTAATATTGGACGAGATTATATCTGATTATCATCAAAGCAAATACTTTGATCGCGCTAGATTCAATACTGCCAATGCCTTGTTCGCAATTAAAGAATACAATAAAGCTGCTAATTTCTATAATGACATTCTACAGTCTAAAGCACCTATACACTTACAAGAAGAATCTATAGCACAATTGGGACTTATAAGCGTTAATGCTGGTACATATGACCAGGCAGAAGAATATTTTCAATCGCTCATAAGTAGCTCCAGTAATAGCGATATCGTTAACAGAGCACAGTTGGCACTTAAAGAGATTTATGCAGATTATACCAACAATACGGAAGCATATCTCGACCTAGTTGCCAATAACAAAGGTACTAACAACGACGATGTTACTAAAGCTTTGTATGACTTGGCATTAGAGAACTATGAAAAAGGAGCTATAGATCAAGCTTTAGATCAATGGATAAAACTTATCACAGATTATCCTAATGATCCAGGAACCGCACAAGCAAATCTCATGCTTGCTAAATCCTATGAGATAAAAGAAAATTGGGAATACGCCCTTACTCATTATACACGGGCAACAAAGCATTCCAATGAAGAAAAAGCAATTGAGGCTTATAAAAGAGCCTTAGAAATATCATTTGATCAACAGCAAGAATATACCGCCTTTCTTGATTTAATAGAACAAAGAACAATTGAATATCCTGAAGTCGTCAGAAGTCAAGATGAGAATTATAGATTGACAAAAGCACTTCTTGCTACAGCAGCTTACGAAGAGTCAATAGTGGCTGCAATAGATTATGTCAATAATGAAAGTTATGATGAAGCCAGAAAAAACATACTCATCAGTACCATATCCACTTCTTTAATTACAAAGAAGGATTGGGTAAGTGTTATCGCTCTCCATGAAAATCAATACATTTCTAAAGTAGTTAAAAAGACACCCAAATTAATATATCAAAGAGGTCTTTCTCATTTTAATAGAAACAATCTTGATCTAGCATATACGAGCATAACGGATCACTATGACACACTTCTAGAAGAACCTGCATGGCTAGCCAAGAGCATCATACTAATAGCTGATATCAGCATCTTAAAGGATGACAAAGACAGTGCAGTGGCTGCATTAGAAGCACTTATAACCTCTGGAGCCAACATCCCTCCAAGCTTAAAAGAAACTGCCAAAGGCAAATTAAAATCTTTAGAATTACAAAATTAGAAGCTGCTCAACATTCTAAACTTCAAATGATGAAAATTACAACAAGTATACTTTTATGTTTTCTCTCCATTACAATATTTTGTCAGAAGCCTTCATTAGATGACAGAGAGATATTAGTTAAGAAAGAATATGACAATGAGATCTATCAATCCAATCCGGTCTTTGATTATGCGTCAATAATGGTTCCTCAGAGATCAAACTTAAACTTTAGAAAAGATACTCTGTCTCGAATAACGGCTTTCACTCCTGATGTAGATATATCAGTCAAACCAGTAGCTTATAAAACATTACAGGACATATCAGGACATAAGGGATTTGTCAAACTCGACAAAGGTACCTTGAATCCAATATATGGACAGGCGGGTTACGCATACACTGCACCTAATTATTTTAACATCAATGCTGTAGCCAACTATGATAAAAGAGAGGAGAAAGCAGTGCCTAATAAGTCCATATCCAACGTTGGCGTTGATCTAAGTATGCAATACTATCTTTCTAAAGAAACCAAGTCAGATCTTCGTGTATCTTATGATAGAGGTCACTACGGTTTATACGGCAATCAGTTCATACCCAACAATTCAGAATTAGAAAATGAAAATATCTATAATAGAATATCTGCTCAGATGGGCTTTCAAACTTTCAAGTCTTCACCTAGTAGATGGAACTTTAGAATACACTCAGCATTATCACAATGGGAAAATGGAAGTGATCAATTAGAAAGAAATATAAATCTACTTGGCTCTGTTGAATACAAAATAAATGATGTGTGGGATCTCACCTTTACACCTCAGTACAATACTTCACTCAGTAGTTCATATGGTGATGGCAACATCATAGAGGGAGATTTCAATGTCGCGTACAATATCCGTAGGTTCTATGCTAACATAGGAGTAAGTGTTAATTACTTTAATACACAAACTAAACTATGGCCGAGTGTCGATATGAGATGGAAAGTTGGCCACTCAACAGATATAAAAATAAAATCCAAAGCTTTTGCAACGATTTGGGGTGGTGATAACCTATCGACCATCAATCCTTACATTTCTACTCAATCATTAGCAGGTGATGAAAGAGCATATTCATTCAATAGGCTCCTTCAGATGAATACAAAGTCTAACTTAAGCCATGACGTCCAATTAGAATTTGGTCTAAGCTATCTTAACGCTATCGACGACATCAACTTCATAATGAGCAATCTAGACACAAGGCAATTTGACTTTGAACTTGTAGACTATGAACGACTTAGAGTAATTCTTAACATCAGTAAAAAATTATCAGAATCAATATCTACAGGCATCAATATACAGTATGACAACTACGCAAAGATGAGTGCCCCA
>CAZRXJ010000457.1:0-2598 GCA_964604025.1 uncultured Saprospiraceae bacterium
ATAGACAATGTATCTTCTAACACATGGGTCAGAACTGTTTTTGCACAACAATTTGCAGTCCCTAATAACTTAACTAATAGAAGAATAAACTTGAAACTGAGATTAGAATTTTAAAATAGACGTTATAGTAATCTATCTAAAAATTGATGCAAGCCACTTTCTAATTTGCTATAATCTCCGTCACTTGCAAAATGATTTTTCAAAATACTTAATATTTTAGTTTTATCCTTTGCGGATCGGATATACTGAGTCTTCAGTGTCATGATCAGTTGCAATTGTTCATAGTCGCCCAATTTGTCAAATGTGGCTTCTACTTCTGAAAGTGTATCACTCGGCACATAAGAAAGAATATGTTCTTTCTCCTCTGGACTATAATCAAAATCTGCATATGAGGCATACAATAGCAATAGAGATAAAAAGTGATCGTAAGTCCATTGAGCAAGGATGTTTTTATCTGACATGAGAGATATCCTGTTGATTCCGTGATTAATCAGTAGGTGAAGGTAAAGAATCAATTCTATGGGCGAGCTTATTGTCATGATCTATCTCAAATAATTTGTGATCATACCCATTAGTAAGCCAGATGTATCGACCGGTAAGAGTGAGGTTGTATATAGAAGCTTGCGCTATGGCTGAGTTGCTGATTGATTCTTTGGGTTGTTTACATTCTACAAGGATAAAAGGACGTCCTGATTTGTTACTGACTACTATATCGTATCGCTTAGAAAGCTGATTGACCTGTATCTGGCGTTCAACAGTGATGTGCTTTATGGAGTAGCCCAGGTCTACTAAGTATGAGATCGCAGCCTGACGGACTACTTCTTCAGGGGTTAGAACAAGCCACTTTGATCTCACAGTACACCAGATATATACTTGTTCTCCTTGCTTTTTACTTTTTATAAGTTGTAGATGCCCTTCTATGGAAATCAATAAATTGTACTTAAGATCTATAACATTAAAGCGACTTTTTGGCTTTTTAGTTCCTTCATATCTTGAGTGTCTTCAGGGGCATGTTGGATCTGAGAGATTAATCTATTGATTGTTCCATTCAGATCTTGGTACAACTCATGTGTATATATGTTATATATCTTAAGTCCCGCACCTTCTAATTGTCTTAAGACAGTGTGCTGCCACAAAGTAGAAGTGCCATGAGCATCATTGAGTAGATCATTCTCGATCAGTAACACAATGTTGTCATAGTGTAGAAAGGTTTCAACGATATGTGCCGTTTCTTTTGTGGCATTATACAACACATTGTTGACTGATATCTTTGTTAGTTTATTGATCCTCTTATTGAGCGATGGTGATAAGGTAGTAATGATGACTTGATTTCCAAGTTTGTAGATGTTGACTGACTTGACTTGGGTGATAAGATTATTAGCTAATGCTAATGCATGCTTGTATCTATCTGATTTTTCAAGTTCATTCAATGATATGTTATTGGTGATCCGGGTATCTGTATTGTAATTACTTATTACATTATGTTGACTCGCAAGTTCACTCATGTCAACAGTATATGTAGATGCACTGGTGACATTAGTCTTGCGATTGATACAATCCCGTACGCCTTGAGCATCAATGTGCTTGTGATCTAAATAAAACACTTCGTCAAATGTATAGTTAGTATTAGAAAGCAAGTCCTTGAGCTCTGTTTCTTTCACTACTGTAATTGGAAAAAAGTCTTGTATGCAAGTACCAATAGCTTCAAGAACCACCTGTTCCGTCAAGACTTTACCTTTACCTTCTAGTACAAATTGGAAAGTATTCCACTGCTTGTTGCGCAGCTGTGTTAGGGCTTGCTTTCTAATTGTACACCATCTGTTGTGCACTTCTTTGTGTGTCGTATGTCGTAGTAGATCTCCATTGCTTTTTAATTCTTCATACCAATCATGTAGCTGATTCATCTGAGCATTATAAGTTAGCATGAGATGACTTCTTCTACCGTAGAAGGCTATTGTGTCACTCCAACTTTCATCTTTTAGATGGTATAGACCATTGAGTATGTCATCAGATATATTGAGTTGGATAGCAGCTTTTTTGAAAGCTATATAATCCTTATCATTAAGTGCTGATTCACATATATTTACTTGGTGATGTGCTTTGTTGAGTGATTCTACGAGAGCATCAACTTGAAGAAATTGTATAGGTGTTTTATAATTTATGTATTTGCTATTATTTATCCTTTTGATGGCTTGTGTACTTAGCGATATATAATTATTCAGTTCGGGATTCTGAGTATTAAATGGACTTAATTTTCGGATATATTCTTCGAAGTATGTATCTACAGATATGGCGGCTTGATCCATCACTGCCGAGACTATACCTAAGATGTTGGATACTTGTCCCCATCCCATTTCAGGCACAACATGTACACTTAACTTGAGATATTTGAATCCGTGAAATTTTTTGATTATAGGCACGCCTTTGTCTTCAAATGAAGAACGATAATTGTCCAATTCATTGTCTAAAAAGACATTCTGTAATTCTTCTTTGATCTTAGACCAAGTAGCCAACTCTTCTTGAACTTCATACGAGATGATCCGCTTCATCAAGAAGAGTTCTTGCTCCATACCGAGTAATGCTCGATTGACACTTTGT
>CAZRXJ010000458.1:0-2597 GCA_964604025.1 uncultured Saprospiraceae bacterium
TGTCAGTATGTTGAAGTGTCCGCGCACAAGAGCCATTATCAGCACGCCAGAAACGAACTGTGTTATCATAACCACCAGTGGCAAGCACACATGAGGAATCCATACTAGGTTGAGCTCCAACTGACACCCAGTAATCATATCTCTCTTTATCAAATTTAATTTTTTCTTCAGTCTCTTTAGCTATTGGGTTATAGAAACCTAATTTTTCTATGAAACTACCATCTCTTTTGTTTCTTCTAGACCTGTGGCATTCCAATCACTAAGTGCAAGTTGGGCGCCATCATGTGCAAATTGTAGTGCAGCTTCCCTACCGATACCGGAGGCAGCTCCAGTTATAAAAACAACTTGATCTTTGAATCTCATAATAATTATAATCTATTCGAATAATAAGGCAAGCATCTCTGCTATGCACACTGGCTTTTCACTACCTTCTCTGGTTATCACTGCTTCAGATGTAATCTTAACACCACCCATCGAGTGATCTTCTACACTCTTTATAGCAACTGAACATGAGAGCTTACTGCCTACTGGTACGGGTGCGGGAAATCTTACTTTATTCACTCCATAGTTGACACCCATCTTAGCGCTTTCAACAGCATAAGCACTTTCCATAAATCTTGGTAGCAGCGACAACGAGAAAAAGCCATGTGCGATCGGTCCGCCAAATGGAGATTCTTTCTTTGCCCGTTCTGGATCAGTATGTATCCATTGATAATCTTTAGTCGCATCTGCAAACTTATCAACCAGATCTTGAGTTACCTCAAATACCTCATCTGCTTTAAATGTCTGCCCAACGGTCTCTCTGAGTGCTGCTTTATTTTTGAGTACTTCCATCTTTGTATATTTAGTCTCAATATAATCTCACTTGATCATATACTTGTATTGGGACGATAGTATTATTGGCAAATATTAAATCATTAAGTAGACAGGATAGCTACTTGTTCTCCGTTACCTTTTTGAAAAACTTGGGCTCTACAACGAGCAAACCAAAAGACTCACAGTCGTGCTTACCAGTGACCGAGTGATGGGCTCCATGCGCCTTAAGTATAGCGCGCGAATATTTGCTGTCAAGCTGCTTGAACCACTTGAATCTCTGATGTATGTATACATCATGGATCAGAAAGTATGTCAAGCCATACAATGAAATGCCGATACCTACATAAAGAAGCCAGCGATAATCAGCATATAGACTGCCAGCCATATAAGAGAACATGCTTGGGGTAGCGAATACGATAAAGAAACGATCATTTTTCTCCCAGAAACCTGTCTTCTCATATTTAGGTTTGTGGTGATCTTCGTGCCACGACCAGAGCGGTCCATGCATCAGATAGCGATGTGCTGCCCATGCAGTGAACTCCATGCCGACATAAGCTGCTAGGGTGACGAGTATGTACAATACAGTATCGCTCATAGTGTAAAGTTACAAACTGATAAAGTAAGAGACAACTTCCAGTTATTAGATAATTCACACGTTGGGATTTGCGTAAAAGCCTTAGCTTGCCCTAATTCATATCAAAAGAAAGAATTTATGATCAGACTCGACACAACTCTCTTTTTACTTGTACTAATTGTGCTTGGTTTCAACTTGTCTGCTCAAGAAGCTCAGACTCTTTATTCTGACAATGAGCATCCAGATATGCTACCAGAAATGAGTAAAAGAGGGGAGCGCTTCGTGGGAGTTAAGACCTTGATTGTCACTGATGAGGATTACATAGATCCATTCTCAAGCGTAAATGAGCCAAGATCACTTAAGGTAGAAGTTTGGTATCCCACTGATCAATCTGGCTCTCCTGACGCTGTATATGCTAATCAAACCAGAAATGGAATCGCTTTCAAAATAAAAGGCCATGCAATAAGAGATGCGAGTTTAGACATATCTTCAGATGCATCTTTGGTCGTGTTATCACATGGATACACAGGTTATAGAACGATCATGTATTATATCGGAGAGCACCTGGCATCACATGGATATATTGTTGTCAGTATAGATCATACAGATAGTACCAACGAAGATGTAGACCCTAAAGTCAATCCTTTCATTGGATTTAAAAGTACATTGATTAATAGATCGTTGGATCAACAGTTTGTGTTGGATTACTTCTCTGATTATTCTAATTCTTCTCAGATCTTTGGCTCAAAGCTATCTGTTAAGAACGCTGGTGTTATAGGATACTCTATGGGCGGATACGGAGCAATCAATACGATTGGAGGATGTTTTGACTTTAATGATCAGTTTATTACCAGGATGATATTTTCTATTGATGAAGAAGAGATAAAGGCTGCACAAGCTGTCTATAACACCTGTGCGGCTGGGCAGCCGCGCACAGACTTTACTGTAGATCCAAGATGGCAGGCCATGGTTGCTTTTGCTCCATGGGGTGGAGAGGCTGGAGTCTTTCCTGATAAATACCTGAATAATATAAAAGTGCCAAGTCTCTATATATCAGGAGATCAAGATGATGTCTCAGGATATGCTTCTATTAAAAACCACTTTGAGCAATCTACGTCCACCGATAGTTATCTACTGACATTTAACAATGCTCGTCATAATATTGCGCCACACCCAGCTCCAAAAGAAGCATGGGAAAGTGAGTATG
>CAZRXJ010000459.1:0-2590 GCA_964604025.1 uncultured Saprospiraceae bacterium
CTTGGAGCACCTTACTGGGATATGTATGCAAGAGGTGCCATATTTGGCTTGACGCGAGGAAGTACTAATAATCATATCATAAGAGCTACTTTAGAATCAATGGCTTATCAGACAAGAGATGTTTTAGATGCCATGAAGAAAGATTCGAATATTGACCTGGCTACACTTAAAGTCGATGGTGGTGCTTGTGCTAATGACCTCCTTATGCAATTTCAATCTGATATCCTCGGGACCAACGTTGAGCGTCCCAAAATAATAGAAACAACAGCGCTAGGCGCTGCATATCTCGCTGGACTTGCCGTTGGATATTGGGATATGAAATCTATTGGATCAAAGTGGAAACTTGATAAGCGATTCTCTCCTACTATGGAGAAGAAAGAGAAAGATAGACTTTATTCTAATTGGAAGGTGGCAGTTAAGCGAACAATGAACTGGGAAAAAGAAGTCAAATAAGTAGATGTTGTTTTCACTCTTAGTTAGAATTATAAAATGGCTCTTTGTGCTGTTCTTGCCATTTGTTGTTTTAATTAGAAGTGCGATCTACTTTCATGCGCATATGGGATTTGGCCCTTGGTTGTCTATGGTCGCAGGTATTACCGTAACTATAATATTGTTGATAATTTATATGACAATTATACATGGTATGTTCTCACGTACTTTAGGAGGAGTTAAGGCCTTCAAGACAAGAGGATATGTTGCCGCGTTGATGCTTGTTGGATTTTGCACTCAAGGCTTATTCTTTATTTCTTCTAATAATCTCAAGAATGCATCTCTCTCCAAAGAGTTGAGATCTCTTCACCCAATCGTGCGTATAGCTGTTAGTATCGTGATTATCATAGATAAAGAGTTGATTGTAACAGATGCTACTAGACGCAGCAGCGATTATGAGAAAATGGGACTACCGGTCAATGAGCGTTCTCTTCACTATCCTCAGGATGATGGATACGCATATGCAGTAGATATGAGAACAAAACATCGTTCTTCATTACGCAACTTTCTACTACAAAATTACTTTAGACTGATGGGATTTAAGACCTTGCAGCATTCTGGTACAGCTCCTCATCTACATATCTCGTTAAAAAGAGTTCATTGACTGAGTTACTGAATAAAAAAATATTGCAACCTGTTTTCCTTAGTACATTTTTGAACTTACCTGACAGACAGAATTGAACTCGATTCTTATAATTTAAAACATTTAAATAATTAGATATGCCCAATCCTCCACATTATAGCTCAGTTATAAAAAGTGGCGACCTGATTTTTACATCTGGTCAACTTCCTATCATCAATAAAGACACTAAGGAAGTACCGGTTGATATTAAAGATCAGACGCTGGTTGTATTGCAAAAGGTAGAAAGCATAATGAAACAATATGGCTTAACAAAGAGACACATTATAAAGACTACCGCATTCATTACAGACATAGCATACTGGAATGAAGTCAATGATGTCTATGCCTCATTTTTTGACGATGGTTATAAACCAGCAAGAAGTATACTGCCCATCAATAAGCTGCATTATGGGTGCTTGATAGAGCTTGAAGCTATAGGGTCGCATAATATACCAGCTTGAAGAGATAATGGACCTATTTGAGAGTTCACTAAAAGTCCTTTAATTTGCGGTCAGAAAGTATCTTATGGGAAGAATATTTGAAGTAAGGAAGTCATCAATGTTTGCGCGCTATGATCGCATGGCAAAGCAGTTCTCAAGGATCGGTAAGGATATAGCTATTGCAGTTAAAGCAGGTGGTGGCGATCCGGATAATAACCCAGCCCTGCGAAGAGCCATGCAGAATGCCAAGGGTGTCAATATGCCCAAGGATAAAGTCGAAGCTGCTATCAAGCGAGCATTAGGAAAAGATAAGACGGATTATGAAGAACTGCTTTATGAAGGATATGCACCACATGGTGTCGCGATATTGATAGAGACAGCAACTGATAATCCTACCAGAACGGTAGCTAAAGTAAGAGCTGTATTTAACAAGTGTGAGGGTAGTCTTGGTACAAGTGGCTCTGTTAGTTTTCAGTTTAAGCATATGGGTGTTTTCAAATTGGATCCGGAAGGATTAGATGCAGAAGAGTTAGAGTTCGAGCTGATTGATTATGGCCTAGATGAGATGGGTGAAGGTACAGATGATAATGATAACAAGGTATTGATACTTCGAGTTCCCTTTGAGGAATTTGGAAATATGCAAAAAGGTCTGGAAGAAAAAGGTATAGAACCTAAAGCTTCAGAATTAGAATGGATACCACTTAACATGGTTGAAATGTCTGGAGAACAAGAAGAGGATGTGCTCAAGTTAATTGCAAAGATGGAAGAAGAAGATGATGTACAGAAAGTCTTTCATAATCTCAAGTAAATCCTTCTAAAAAATTGCAACCTGCTATTGCCTTGACGCACTTGCATTGACATCTCCAAGTTTGAATGCTCGTATAGTATCGATTGTAGCTGGACTATCGGCATTCAAGTTCGAAGGAACAAAATTCCAAACAGGTCTGTCTCCAAATCCATCAAGATTCTGAAGGATCACTCTCTTCATCAATACGAGATCCGTTGCTGATACAGATTGGCTATCATTCACATCTGCGAT
>CAZRXJ010000460.1:0-2585 GCA_964604025.1 uncultured Saprospiraceae bacterium
TAAAAAAATAATTCTACTTTTTTGAATACTCTGACTCTCCTCATAAGGGTGATGTCCGAAGGACAGTGGGTCCATTTTTTCTCAAGCTGGAGCATGAAAAAGGGGAATGACAATTGCCATTCCCCTTTTCTAATTTCCTTATATAGAAGTGATTTAAAAATTCATTGACAGTCAGGTTCTTCAGCCCAATTATTACATCACTTTATAGTCTATCGACTAATAGAAGACAGATCTGTTATCTTTTACTTCATGATGGTCTTTCAAAGCTTCTAACAATCCAAATTGTAAAGCTGACTTCTTGCCACCTGCCATGTTCTTTTTAATAGAGCTTAGTCCAGTTATGTCCCCTGCACTTGACTTGTTAAGTGTCTTTACTACAAATACACCACTACTTCCTAAAATTGGTGCTGAGACAGATCCATTCTCTTGTCCATAAGCTGCACCAAGAACAGCAGGTTCATTGCCAAGTCCTGGAACAAAGTTGTTGAGCAAACTTATATTTCTTAAGGTGTCGACAACAGCACTATATTGACCTGCTATACTTCTGAGATCCGAACCAGAGATTTGGCTAACAGCTTGTGCGCCTTTTTTCTCGTTCAGGATTGCAAATTCTACTTTGTCTCTTACATCAGCAGCACTCATCATACCAGGAGCATTGACTTTTTCTAATCCTACTACCACATATTTTTCCGGATAAAAAGACACTGGATTCGTATATTCATACACGGTCTGAGACATATCATTTACGTCAGTGTTATTATTAAACAACCACTTAACTACTTCTCTCGATGTGTTGCTTCCTTGCAAATCTCCCACTTGGTAACCATTGATATCAATATTGTCCGAAGTGCTAATTGTAACACTTGGATTAGATGCAGCAGCAGTCTTTAGATCTGACAGATAAGGGTAAGTGCTGATCAACTCTAACATAACATCATAGCCCTTAGTCTGTGTATCGTCACCTGGAAGTATCGGTGTATTGACATAAGCCAATTGATATCCTGGAGCACGATCAGTGTACTTCTGATCTTCTATATATATAAGGTGTACACCGATATTAGTTTGCACTTTATAAAGACCTCCTTCTTGTCCATCTAAAAAGCAGACGTCGTTAAATGGCTTGACCATTCTCCCTTGCGGGAAATATCCCAAGTCTCCTCCTTCAGCACTACTCCCAGGGTCTTGACTGAACTCTTCAGCTAACTCCGCAAACTTCGAATTATTTCTGGACAGCACATCTTGAAGGCTATCGATGAGCGTGTTGGCAGCATCTAATTGAGAAATATTGCCAGCAGCTACATTTCTCAATATATGTCTTGCTTTAACAGAATCTGGAAGTACTCTTTTATCGATCAACTTCACAGCTTGATAACTCGGCCCAAGAACATATGGGCCATACACTTGACCTATCTCGTATGAAGCCACTCTATCTTTATAAAACTCATCCAGTTGCTCAGCCTTACCATATCCAAGGCTATAGAAACCATTGTTACCGATGGCAAATATCGAATCATTTGGAGTTGTCTTAAAGTTAGTGATGACTTCATTCATCTGACTTAACAGCTTAGCACTATCAGCAGGACTTGGTACCAAGTTATAGGTAACGTATGTCGCTTGGCGCATCTCCTCTTTTAGCTCATATGTGTCCTTGTTCTTAGCGATGTAACTGTTGATATCAGCATCGCTTACTGACAGGTCACCTGTTGGCAAATTGTCGAATGGTATCTTGACCACAGCGATATCGACGCTGCCATTCTCTTCATTAAAGCCACTTTCTGCTAACCAGTTAGGCGTATAAATAGCTTTCTGAGCTAGACTGTTGATCTTAGATTGCAGTTGTTCTTTTTTGATCTGCTTTTCTTGCTCGCTCCAGAACATAGCTCTTTGTGGATCGATCTGTTCGCCATTCTCCAGGATATTCTTGAACTGCTGTAATGTGTTGACATCTAACTGACCAGTACGAGTAGCGAAGTTGCTTCTAACGACTGGGCTCATGTTAGCGCCAAACTGTAGATCCATCAACTCTTCTCTGCCTACTGACATACCAAGTGCTTCAGCTTCATTGTTGATGATACCTCGTTCTGTATAGTAATTCCACAATACATCTCGCTTAGCATTAGGGTCTTGTACATTGCCAAACAAGAACTCGTTAGAGCGATTGAAGTCTGATTGCAACACCTTTTCTCCACCGATGACTCCAATTGGCGTGCTTGCGCTTGGGCCACCAAATCCTCCTCCTCCTGGACCCATCGCATCCATGAGAATAAATGATGCTGTTGCCAGTGCTATGATGATAAACACAAGCCACATGTTATTTCTGATCTTTCCTATTAAGGCCATAGTTCTTTACGTTATGATTTTTGTTGGGTATACTCTTTCGAAAAAGATGCGCAAAGGTACGCTTTTCGGGTGTTTTATCAAATGGGGGTTTGTGCACTTGACAAACTCGAACATTTCAGCAAAAAGCCACTAAATTCTACTATGCCACGATCTTTGTATAAAAAGAAAGAGGGCCCAAACCGTTGCAGTAGCCCTCTTTTCTCCGATAAAATAATATAAAGAGCATATTAAAGAAAAAAGCAAAG
>CAZRXJ010000461.1:0-2579 GCA_964604025.1 uncultured Saprospiraceae bacterium
GGTATGCCCCACTTCATGAGCTGCCAGTTGTCTCAATCTCGCCAATGCCAATTCTTTCATCTTCATTGTGTTGTTATCGCTTTCGCCAAATGGTGACAATATGCCTTGAGCTATTAAGAAGTCTTGTCTAACTCTTAGAGAACCAAGCGATACATGTCCTTTCATTATTTCCCCTGTTCTTGGGTCAATAACCGATGCCCCATAGGACCAGCCCCTAGTACTTCGATGCACCCATTGGATGACATTATATCTGACATCCATCATATCAGCTCCATCTGGTAATTCTCTCACCTGAAAAGTACCCGGTGCAAATCCTGCTGCTTGATATGCCTGATCCCACCATCTGGCTCCTTCCATCAATGCTGACTTTACTGGATCTGGACAACCTGGGTCCATATAATAGACTATAGGTTCGACTGCCTCGCTTACAGCCGCATTAGGGTTCTTTTTTTCTAATCTATGCCTTACTATATATCGCTTGATCAATGAAGACTCTATAGGTGTGGCATAATCTGCAAAGGATATAGAATTGAGCCCTGAGAAAGGATGAAATACTCTGGGTTTATAATTGCTGTCTGGTAACTTTATAAAACTGTGGTGCTGTCTTACAGTAATAGCATCTGAACTCGGAGCAACGCTTCTGATATATCTACCTTTTGCTTCTCCTATGAAAGTCAACATGGCATCAAATTCTGTATTGTCTGGAAAAGCCTTAGTTCTTGGTAGCCAGACAGCACTTCTGCTTTTTTCTAATTTGTAACTACCTTGATTAGAAGATTTTAATCTTCTTGCTACACCATGCATGTCATTCATCAAGAATGGCGTAAGGTCTATCTTATGTATACGCTTATCGTCAGATTTCAGAGTTTCAAACCCCCAGATCACAGATTGAGCAAAAGCTTCTTGTACAGATCTTCTTTCTAATTCATTATTGCTAACAGCTCTATAGTCAAGATTTGGCTGGACCAACAATATCTTAGGCCCTATCTTTTCAAACCTAACAACCCGTTCTTGACCTAATTGACCTCTGTCTAGTCCAATGTCATTAGAACCTATACCTGCAGAGAGTGACCCTACATATAAGAACTCCTCTCCTATTCGATCAGCAGGTATCTCTAAGGTTATTTTACCAGTTTCTTCATCCCAGTTGAAATTAAAATATCCAGATTGATTTTGCCCTAATAGACCAAAGGACATAATTAAGCACAAACCAAATAATACATTTCTCATGATAGATTCTTTTTTGAAATAACAAGATAAAAGGTCATGGCAATAAGTGAGATCAATAAGCCAAAAAACTCGCGCACTAACTCGATATATGGTGAAGTAGCCTGCATAGAGTCAGCTATATTAGGCATCCCATCTCCAAACCAGTCGATTATGTCAGGGATATAAAAGAGTAACGACACAACCAGAATGGCTGTGACACCAGCATTCAGCCATATATAGTTCTTCTCCTTATACGCAAAAAATGCAATTGCTGATACAACCACATACATCAGAATCCATATTAGAGCATCTGGATCATTCCATTGTACTATCGCAAATAGCATGAATATCACACTAATACTTATATGAACCCACTTCATATGCCCAAAATACAAAAGCCCACGCATGATTCTATGCGTGGGCCTATCAACATCAATTCAGGACTACTCTTTATGCGGGAACAATGGTTTATGCTCCGTCAGCACATTGGTCTTTTAGTTCTTTGAGCGCTTCTCTACTTGCTGCTTCTACTTGTGTACCATCTTCATATGCCACCGTTATGGGAAATACAACATTTGGATGATCTTCTACAGGTCGAGATACGTTTTGTCTCCAAGCTCTGATCGCTGTTTTCAAAGCGCCAGGAGTAGCTGCTTCAAGCATGGAGCCATTGGGAAATTCTAAAGTCACTGGAAACACAACGTCAAAACAAGCTGTTCTAAAAAATCTTCTTACACGTCTTGGGTTGTCATAATGGGATCTTCTACATTCGCTTCTAAGGGATCGTAGTTCTTCTTCATCGGCCACTGATATGACACTGCCATCTTCAGCCATTACTTCTACTGGAAAAGATAGTGTAGGTCTATTCTCTCTTTCAGGGTTGTTCTCTCTCCAAGTTTTAAGTACAATCCTCAAAGAACTATAGTCTGCCAACTCAGCAGTACTGCCGTCTTCGAAGTTGATATTAATCGGAAAGATAAATTCATAACATCCTCCTCTTCCGATTTTTCCTGAAGCTTCTATATCATCTATAGTCGCACCCACAAAGTCTTCTGTGGATAATAATTCTGAATCATCACTATCTCCACAAGATGTGATCAGGCCAAGCATTAAAAAAGCAAACAATGCCAAATTTGAAAATTTCAATATAAATTTCATGTTTAAAAGTTATTTCAAGAAGCAGTTCGCCTGATTATGATGTGATGTTTGTGCTTCTTGTTGTTATATAATATTTGATTTACAATCCTTAAAGAAGAGGCGAGTATCTTTGTACTCACTATTCAAAGAATTAATTTGAAAAAAAGGAAAGAAGACATCAACGAAGTACAGCATATTGAGATGCTGGTTGCATCATTCTATAAAAGAGCGAT
>CAZRXJ010000462.1:0-2572 GCA_964604025.1 uncultured Saprospiraceae bacterium
TGTATGGGCCAGTTGGTGTGCTCCATGCCTTAGAGAAATGACTCATTTAGAAAAATTAAAAAATCATTATAACGCAGCAGATATAAAGATCATATCTATTTCGATTGATGAAGAAAAAGATATGGGTTCATGGCGAAAAGCAATGAGTAGATACAACATTGATTGGGATTCATGGCGTGTTGATGGAGGATTTGATAATGAGTTTTGTTCAACATACAGTATAAAAGCTATACCAAGATACATCTTGTTAGATCGAGAAGGTAAGGTTATGAATGACAATGCTCCTCGCCCTTCTAATCCAACAATCTTTGAATGGTTGGATAAACTCATTCAAGAATTCTAATTTGTAATAGAAGTCTTTGAATCGAGTGCAGTTCTAATCTCTTCATAACGATCCTTTGTAATAGGATAACCGATTATAAAAAACAGTGATAGAAGATATACGATGAGCAGTATAGGCCCGCCAATGAAACCTAGGTTATCTATAGCTTTTTGCGGTACTGCACTTATATCTGTTTGTGTTGGAAAGGCTATAATTGAGATGATGATACCTGCAAAGAACTGACCTAATCCAGTTGAGGTCTTAAAAGCGAAAGACATAAATGCAAAGAATAAGCCTTCTTGCCTCACATTGCTTTTCAATTCATACTCATCAACTACTTCCGCCATCATGGAAGCGCAAAGACTAAAAGTCACCCAAAGAAAAGTATATGCTATAATTAAAGTGACAACATAGATAGGTAGTAAAACCGAAGTACCGTTATCTGGGAAGAGCCCTAGCATCCGGAGATTAAAAGGTAGAGAGAAAAAGATGGAAAAGATGATCGTACTGATGATCAATCCTTTCTTCTTGTCAAATACTTTGCCCATCATAGGGGCAAGTACCATGGATAGCATACCGCCTATCCCTGCACCGATAGGAAGTAGTGCCATTTGCTCTGAAGTAAATTCAAAATAATAAGTTCCGAAATATGTACTAAAGATGATGCCGATTCCAATTGAGACATATACAGAGATTAATGAAAGTACGAGGCTTCTAAAAGACTTCATTTTTGTAGCGGCCTTTGCGCCACCGATCATTTCCCAAAAGGACATAGATTTTTGCTGAACAGATTGCTGTGGAAGATAGGGTATTACATGCTTTGTTTTCCATGCGCTAATTAGAATGAATAGAATCATCAGAACACCACAAAAAAATGCGAACTTAGAATAGGCTGGAATATTGAAAAGTCCGTGTTCTATGTCCGGTGTCTTTGTAAAAAAGAAGAGATAACCTAATATCATAATGATAGGAGATACTAAAGCCGCGAACATGATACGGACTGAAGTAATTGTAGTCCGTTCATGATAATCCTTAGACAGCTCGGCACCCAGTGATGTATAAGGAACAACAAATACCGTTAGAGCGAGCCTCACTAAGATATTGAAAGTTAAGAACCAAAAGAATAAACCAGATTGATCTAAGTTTTCTGGTGGCAGAAAAAGTAACCAAGTAAGTACTCCTAGAGGAAAGGCAGAAGCGAGCATAAAGGGATGACGTCTTCCCCATTTTTCACTTTTCCACCCATCTGATATCACACCGACAACTGGGTCCGATACTGCATCAAAGATTAGGGCGATTAAAGAGGCAAGTCCCGCGAGTCCTGGATCTAAACCAAGTACTTGACTAAAATAGAAAAAGGCGAAGATCTGAAAAAGCCCATCCTTTATTCCTCTTGATGAAAAACCAAGTCCGTAAAAGAACTTTGTAGAAGCCGATACTTTTGGAGGCATTTGTGCTTGACTCATTAATGGGCCTATCTACTTTGAGTTTTCATAAAAAATCTCTTCAATTTTGAAGTGAGACACCGTTCAAAAGTCGATCAAAAAAGTCAATTAAGCCCTCCTCTATCTCTGGTGTTATATTTAGTGCTGGGGCATATACAACATGTTCTAATCCTGCTTTAATTGCATGTTCTTTGATTGCCTTGGCATGAGCAGGATGATGCTGCAGATCGAACATGGGAGGAACATCCTTCTGTTGGTTTTTAATCCATATCGGCGGATCATCTTTATCCATAAGTTCTAACATATCCATTTGGTGACGATAAGCTATGACATCTTCAGATTCTAATTCCTGCCTGTTGTGCACGCCATAAAATTCAGTGAGCTTAGACATTAGAAAATCTGGTACTTCGTCGAACGATAAGCCGTAATCAACGAATACTTCTTCCCATCTCAATATATCATAAGTTGCTTGAGATGCTATTGCTCCGATGGCTTGTACTCGAGTGGATTCTCGGAGAACAGGATCATCACTTTTATAGATTGCCATGTCGTCATTAAGGCCTATCCATAGTGAAGTTCCAGCACCAGCCGAGCTTCCAAAAATGCCAATCCGTTCTTTGTCAATATTAAAAACACTGTCTGAATAACGTTTATACATACGATAATCATTATGAGCATCTTCAAAATTCTTTAAGAACCTTCCGTTTATAAAACTTTTACGCCTGTATGCCTTCATGATATTTTGCCTAAAGCCACCTTCTTTTGCCAACACTAATGAAGAATCTACATATACTAACGACTTCTC
>CAZRXJ010000463.1:0-2555 GCA_964604025.1 uncultured Saprospiraceae bacterium
ACACAAGCGAATGAGCGTACGACTATTGTATGGTTGGGAGATAACATATACCCGGTAGGCCTAGCACCTAGTACCAGTGTCTATCACAAAGAAGGGAGATATCGCTTGATAGCACAATTGGAAACAATGTCAAACTTTAAAGGGCAAAAATACGTTGTGCCGGGTAATCATGATTGGTATACTTATGGAAGAATTGGACTACGAAGACAGGAGATGCTGGTTGATTCGTTCTTACATACTACACCCAATCCGAATGAACAAAGAAATTACTTTATACCGGATAAGGGTTGCGGAGACCCCCAGATTGTAGAACTGACTGATAAGTTGTCTCTGTTATTGATGGACTCTCATTGGTTCCTCAATGAAGATGTTCGCAAAGGAGATCAGTCGCCCTGTGTCGTTAAAAACCCAAAGGAGTATTTAGATAAACTTAGTGAACTAATTGATGAATCTAATGACAAATCTCTAATTGTTGCATCACATCATCCTCCATATACTTATGCGCATCATGGAGGGAAATTCCCAGTTAAAGATGACTTATTTCCAGCTACTCAAGTAGTTGATTGGTTATACTTGCCACTTCCCATTACCGGATTTGTTTTTAACAGGATTAGAAACCGTATATCGGATCAAGATGTTAATCACCCAAATTATAAAAAGTATAAATCGGGACTAATAGCAGCTTTGACATCAAAAGGAAAAAGTATCGTTGCTTCTGGTCATGAACATACATTGCAATATATAGAGAATGACTCTCAACATTATATAGTCAGTGGTGCTGGAACAAAGAGAAATAAAGTAGGAATGGGAAAAGGATCTCGATTTAGTATCGGCGAAAAAGGATATGTCAAGATCATATTTAAAGATAGTAGACATGCTATATTGCAATTTATAGTTCCCGGACTATTTTCAGATCGAGATAACATTGCTTATGAGACGAGTATCACATTACAATAGATGTGCACTTTAAGTAGGATGTGTTGTTGCTCTTTAAATATAAATCATTTAGAATAATGCACGTCATACAAAATGACCACCTGAGTATCGGGGTAAAACAAAAAGGGGCAGAACTGTCAAGTATAAAGTCACTTGAGAGCGGTATAGAGTTTATGTGGTGTGCTGATCCATCCTATTGGGGAAGACATTCTTGTATTTTGTTTCCAGTTATCGGTTGTGTAAAGGATGGGCAGGTGAAGTTCGGGGATCGGTCTTATCCTATGATCAAACATGGATTAGTCCGAGATCGAGAATGGACTCTAATCAATGAGCGCCAAGATCAATTGATTTTTTCATTTGCAAGTGATGATGAGACACGACGATACTATCCATTTAATTTTGAGTTGAAGGCTGTGTATAGTCTTGTAGATTCTAATTGTGTGGTTAGATATGAGGTTACAACAAAAGGTGAGGACCGTATCCCTTTCAATATAGGAGCACATCCAGCATTTGCTTGCCCTCTTGTTGGCAATGGAATACAGAAAGGGAATAGAAATGAATACAGATTAGTATTTAACGAAAGTGAATATCAGAATGCAGCTATTATAACCAAAGATGGGCTGATAGGGGTTGATACTCATCTTGTATTGGACAATCAGAAAGAACTATTGCTTATTGATCGTCTATTTGATAATGATGCATTGATATTTGACAATTTGAATTCTGAGCAAGTCTCACTAGTAGATAAAAATAACAAAGTTTTATGGACTTTTAAATTTGGAAACTGCCCCCATCTTGGAATCTGGTCCTCAGGTCGTAGTTCTCCTTTCGTATGTATAGAACCATGGTATGGAGTTGCTGATGCCCCAGACGCATCTGGACAATATATTGATAAACCTTCTATTCAATGGGTAGGACCAGACGAAGTGTGGTCCTATGAACATACTGTTATTATCGGCTCATAGGTAGATATTGTTACCTGTTCAACCTGCTCGCAACACCATCTATAACTTGTGGATAGAAGTGATGTTCTAATTTTAAGACATTGGCAGCGATATCATTAGCTTTGAAGTCTGTCCCGATGAGACACTGACTTTGAAAGATCATATGACCTTCATCATATTTTTCATTTACGAAGTGTATAGTCATTCCAGATTGATCATCTCCATTTTTAAATACAGCTTCGTGCACATGATGACCATACATGCCTTTGCCGCCATATCGTGGTAACAAAGCAGGATGAATATTAACAATCTTATTAGGATATGCCGAGATGATATTGCTTGGTATAAGCCATAAGAAACCAGCCAGTACAATCATGTCAATCTTGGATTCTCGAAGATATAGTATGACATCGTCAGAATTATAAAATGAATCGCGATTAAAATATTTTGAAGGTATCTTATGTGCATCTGCATATGCCAATACACCTGCTGAAGATCTATTGCTAATGATTGTTGCTACTTGATAACAACAATCTTTGTTAAGTGAATATTGATATATAGACGCTGCATTACTACCTCTTCCTGATGCGAAAATGGCTACTCTGACCTTATTCTTTTTTCTTCTAACATCCATATCGCTAACATAACCAATTCTTAATTATACATGTCTGGTAT
>CAZRXJ010000464.1:0-2550 GCA_964604025.1 uncultured Saprospiraceae bacterium
GTACCGATTTTGATATGATTGTTAGATAATCCTTATTATTATTTAGATATTTTATGACTTCCAACTTGCGTGAGGCTTACATATCAAGATGCCACCAGATTTAAACTGTAGTTCATAAAATTGGTTTAACTAACAACCTATGATAAGTATAACTAAATCGATACATGAAGATTGTAAGCACATAGCAAATATATACAACCAATATCTCGGCAAATCAACTATGGACCTTATGCCAAAAAAGGGCACATATTATCAAGATATCTTGAACACACAAGGTGATATGGAAGAACTTTGGTCGATGAAGAAAAGTGATGCCTTGATAGCTTGGGGTATTATAAAAAAATATAGTGATAGGGCAGGTTATCGATTAACTGGTGAGACTTCTGTCTACTGTCATCCAGATCATCTGAGCAAGGGATATGGTTCCACGTTGAAAAGACATCTGATGGAACGCTGCAAAACTTTAGGATATCATCATCTTCTTGCTCGAATCAATAGTGACAACCAAGTAAGTATCCATTACAATCAAAGACTAGGATACACCATAGTTGGTGAGCAAAAAGAGATAGGAAATATTGATGGTGTTTGGAAAGACATTACCATTATGCAATATCTTATAGGCTGATCTGAAAATCGAAATATAGATAAAATGAAAAAAGGGAGACCGATCGATCTCCCTATTTAGGGTGCAATACCCCTCCGTGAAAATAATTTAATCAGTTAACAGTAAATTCAATTTTATTTTAAAGAGCCGCAAACTCAGCACTATTAGATTTCATCTTATTAATGAAAATTGTCCACTCATTTTGAGTATTGACTAATATAACGTCGGACAAGTGCTTTATGTGCAGTCCTACAAGGTCATTAATGCTATCCACCTTATTATTATGGGTTTTGGGCTGTAGATTCATAGTTCATTTTCTTTACTCGAAAGTCGATAAATACTATGAAATGCCTCTAAGTTTTCGATTTTTAGACCTATAACCACTTTTATTGGTAATTAAACATTGTTATGATGACTAAAGCCCAAGCAAATTAGCTATGATTGTGCTCATAAGGAAATCAATTCGACTATTGTGGTCACAACATGCGCTAAGTATTCGTTTGGATATTGGTTAGGCAAACAACTAAGGCTACTCAAAACAAGATCTTACACTACACCCAGAGCACAGGCTCTTGACAATTATTTCTTTGTGTAAAAATTGCTTAACCAAGATTAAACCATATATTTTCTCTTATAACTATTTATTTAATAATTCTAATTTATTCACTTATCAATATTCTTTATGAAAAGTAGATTTACTCGACTATCCCTTTTATTAACGATGGTCGCACTTTGTACTATGAGCGCATATGCTCAATACACAGTGTCCGGTACTGTTACCGATGAAAATGGAGAGGCACTTATAGGTGTCAATATTTTTGTAGAAGGTACAACAGTAGGTACAGTTACAGATCTAGATGGATCCTACTCGCTTGATGTCGCCAATAGTCCAGCGACATTAGTGTTTAGTTATCTTGGATATGCGACACAAGATGTCGTTGTATCTTCAGATTCTAACCTTGCAGATATTAGTTTATCACCTTCAACAAGTACGCTTGATGAAGTTGTTATTACAGGACTTGCAACAACTGTAAAAAGGAAAAATTTAGCGAACTCTGTGGCAAGAGTCAATGCAAAACAATTGACTGGTGTTACACCCCAAGCAACTTTAGATGGTGCCCTTTATGGAAAATTCAAAGGAGCGGAAATCAGAGCTAACTCAGGTGCTCCAGGCGGGGGTATTGCATTCAAGTTAAGAGGTGTTACTTCCATCAATGGTTCTTCACAGCCGCTGATTATTGTTGATGGCATATATCTCGATAACTCATCTATTCCAGGTGGACTTAACATCGTATCTGCAGCAGCAGGAGGAGGTAGTACTTCTAATCAAGATAATCCGTCCAATAGATTAGCAGATCTCAACCCTGATGATATTGCCTCTGTAGAAATCTTGAAAGGTGCATCAGCAGCTGCAATCTATGGATCAAGAGCATCTGGTGGAGTTGTTATCATTACAACTAAGAGAGGTGATGGGGGAAAGACCAATATTAACTTTTCACAATCAATAGGACAAGCATCACAGCTCAACAAGCTCGGCATACGACAATGGACTGAAGAGACAGTACTTAGTTCTAATTTTGCAGGTGACATTGATCTTTTTAGAGAAGCTCAAGCCGCTGGAACGATAAGAAATTATGAAGATCTACTGTATGGCAATAGTGCCCTGTTATCGACTACTAACATAAGTGCTACTGGAGGTAATGAAAGAACGCAGTTTTATACAGGTGGTTCTTATAAAGATGACGAAGGTATCGTCAACAATACAGGATATAAGAAGGCTTCTGCTCGAATCAATCTTGATCATAAGATATCCGATATATTTGAAGTAGCAGTATCTACTAATTATATCTGGTCTTCTGCAGATAGAGGATTTTTCAATAATGATAACTCAGGGACAACGATGGGTATATCATTTACCTCTACTCCATCATGGGCTCAACTTCAAC
>CAZRXJ010000465.1:0-2547 GCA_964604025.1 uncultured Saprospiraceae bacterium
CTTTTTTTCTCCCTTTTCTTACTAACTGATTTATCGTTGGCATATGTACTATTATGGCTTTTCTCAAAAGCGAGTGCAAATGTACGACTATTTTAGGTTCACGCAAGGGGAAAAGTAAAAATTACGATTTTTTATATATGTTCCCTTTTGTCAGCGATTTTGGGTAGTAAAAGAAGTATGTTTTGTGGCGGCAAATTCTAACAATATAGAACATACTTATACTCTTCAATACAACTAAGCCAAATGTAGTATATATGTAAACAATTGACCAGTATGAATGAATTAATAAATCTAAGGCATCACCTACATCAATATCCTGAACTGAGTGGCAAAGAGACCCATACTGCCCAACATATCTCTGCTTATCTCAGACAACAGAAAGCGACAACCATTATTGAACAAGTGGGAGGTACAGGCATAATGGCTATCTATGAATACGGTCGCGAGGGATCTACTCTCCTGTTTCGTTGTGAATTGGATGCTCTACCTATCTCTGAGGAAAACGACATGCCCTACAAATCAACGAATGATGGCGTATCACATAAATGCGGACATGACGGGCATATGACAATAATAGCAGGAGTAGCTCGATGGTTGAAGAATCAAACTTTCAAAACCGGTAAAGTAATCTTACTCTTTCAGCCTTCTGAAGAGAATGGACTAGGTGCAAAAGAAATGCTCAAAGATCCATCACTCCTCGATCTTGAAGTAGACTTTGCATTTGCGCTTCATAACATCCCAGGCCGCCCACTTCATGAAGTTATCTTGCTTGAAGAAAGCTTCTCTCCTTCAGTTCAGAGTTTTAGCATCGAGCTTATAGGAAAGGAATCGCACGCCAGTGAACCAGAGAAAGGTATCAACCCTGCAGTAGCGATGGGGCAATTGATTGAGTCTTTGGATATACTTAATCGAACCGATGAACACGATCCATCATTTAGTTTGCTCACACCGATCCATATTGATATGGGCCAGAAGGCGTATGGCATATCGGCTGGCAAGGGTGAGCTTCATTACACCATCAGAACTTGGAATGAATCCAACATGACCTCGCTTGTAGAACGTATCGAAAAACTAAGCAAAGACATATGTGATAAGCATCATCTGTCATATGAGCTCAATTGGTTTGAGTACTTCCCTGCTGCCAAAAATCACCCTTTGGGAAATGAAATGATTCAAAAAGCCGCAATTAGAAAAAAGCTGTCTGTTAAAAAACAAAAGTTACCTTTTAGATTTGGAGAAGACTTTGGCTGGTTTTCTAAAAAGTACAAAACTTCCATGTTCGGTTTGGGCTCAGGGATTGATACACCTCCTTTGCACAATCCAACCTATGATTTTCCTGATGAGTTGATAGAGACAGGAATAAACATCTTCACCTCTATCATAAGAGATCATCTCGATTGAAGCATATGCTATATAATCAACATTCAAAAATTAAGCGCTTCAACTCGGTGTTAAAAAACACTCAACTTGGGGTCATGCAAACAAGCTCTGCAGTTTCATAGCTACTCCCATATCTCCATCGATCTTAATCTTTCCGGACATTACCGCATTCATTGGATTGAGCTCACCGGCGATCAATCTTTGAAAATCCTCCATGGACATATTGATCGTACAATCAGCAGCACCATTTCCATCAGTCACTTGGTTGGCATCTCCACTTCCATCTATATGAATTTGCTGTCCTCCAAAATCAAACTTTAAAGATTTACCTAATGCTGCAGCATTTCCAGCTTTGGATTGAACACCAGAAAGTATACTTTCGAAAGACGCTTCTGCTTTGTTTTTAGTCGAATCAGATGACCCGTTGGTACTTGAAGATCGATCAACTATGTTTGAGGGTGCTGCATCATAGTTGACATCATCAATAATCATCTTGGCTAAAATCTCACGCATGATCTCTGAAGACCCACCTCCAATGGTACCTACTCTTACATCTCTATACATCCGAGCCATCGGATATTCTTCCATAAATCCATATCCACCATAAGATTGTAGACATTGTGTAGCTACCTTCTCAGCAAGTTCTGTGGCTAGTAATTTGGCCATAGAGCAAAGCTTAACATCATAGATGCCATCATTATACATCTTACAGCAGTGATAAGAGAATGCTTTTAAAGCCTCAACTTCTGAAGCCAATTGTGCCATCCTATGTCTCAATACTTGAAACTTGTTGATCGGTCTACCAAATGCTTGTCGCTCGGACATATATTGCAGTGTTACTTCTATGGCTTTTTCGCAACCCGTAACTGCAGCAGGTACTGCACATAGTCTTTCTAATTGTAAGCCATTCATGAGGTAATAAAAGCCTCTTCCTTCTTCTCCAATTAGATTTTCAACTGGTACGCGCACGTTGTCAAAACTTAACTCTGCAGTATCAGAACTATGCCAGCCTAGTTTTTTCAATTTGTTAATCGATACACCCTCCATCTTTTGTTCTAGCACAAGCAGACTTACACCTGCTGCTCCCGCATCAGGGTTGGTCTTGACTACAATAACTACAAGATCTCCATAGACTCCATTGGTGATGAATGTTTTAGAACCATTAAC
>CAZRXJ010000466.1:0-2539 GCA_964604025.1 uncultured Saprospiraceae bacterium
GAGACTTCGAAGGAGCATATACGATTAAGTTATTTCATATAGGTGTGTTGTCAGAATTGCTGAATGAGTTGTTCGGATCAAAGATCGAATTTGTTTCAAGAGGAGAACATGTCAAGGGAATCTCACAGCAGAAATTAGTAGGTATGACACCTACATGTGTTCCTATGTCTTTTGCACAAACGTATGCATTTAAAAGTCACATATTTTCATTATTAAATCTTACAAAGAATGCTAATCCCAAAAAAATACTCTTAATCGAACGTATGCCTCCTCGTGATTACTTTGTCAATGATGCAATTATAAAAGGAGCAGGGAGTTCGAGAAGATCGATTATAAATCACGAAGAGATGAGTGATAAAATATCAAGTATGATCAATGCTGAATATACATTTGTCAATGTGAGATTAGAAGAATTGTCTTTTCTTGATCAAGTAAAACTTTTTAAAGATGCAGCCGTGATTGTCGCCCAACATGGAGCCGCTTTGGGCAATATGATCTGGATGAATGAAGGTTCTATAATTATAGAAGTTGGGATTAATGGTAAACAATTATTCGAAAAAATAGCGAAGCTCAATAACCATAAGTATCTCCTCTATGATTCGGATCAACTTCATGTGAACGTCAATATCGGTGATTTAGAAAGATGGATTTTGAATCAGAATGAGCTTAGTCCATTTTTAAATAAGCCCATATAATGACAATGCTATGTCTAAACTACTACATCTGCCTACTATGGCTTATGATATAAAATAAATTACTTTTACGCTCGATGAATGTTGACATATACAAGACATGAAAGTTGCCATTGTACATGAATGGTTTACTACTTTTGGTGGTTCTGAGCAAGTGGTGAAGGCGATTGCTGCATTATTTCCTAATGCTGATTTATTTGTTCTAGTTAAAGATGATAAAATTATTGATGAGTTAGGATTGTCTCATCATAAATGCCAATCTTCAATTATACAGAAACTCCCTTTTAGTAAAAGTAGCTATCGATTTTATCTCCCACTTTTTCCATTTGCCGTAGAGCAATTTGATCTCAGTGAATATGACTTAATTATATCTTCAAGTCATGTAGTTGCAAAAGGAGTATTGACCAGGTTTGATCAACTACATATCTGTTATTGTCATTCTCCGGTTCGATATGCTTGGGATCTTTATCATCAGTACCTCAATGAATCAGGTCTTGGATACGGACTAAAAGGGTGGATGGCTAGAAGAAGCCTTTATAAGCTGCGCCAATGGGATGTGATCACTGCCAATAGAGTGACGCATTACTTGAGCAATTCTGATTTTACGGGCCATCGGATCAAGAAAATATATAACCGAACGGCAAAGACAATATATCCACCTGTTAGAGTAGAGTCTTATGGATTATCGGAAGAAAAAGAAGAATACTATCTAACATGCTCTAGATTCGTGCCTTATAAGAAGATAGATGTTATCATTAAGGCTTTTAATAAGATGCCTGATAAAAAGCTAGTGATATGTGGTACAGGCCCAGATGAAAAAAAGTTAAAGAGATTAGCAAGCAGCAATGTCCATTTTAGTGGATATCTTGCTTTCGCTAAACAAAAAGAGTTGATGCAAAGATCAAAAGCATTTGTATATGCGGCGATTGAGGATTTTGGCATCACTTTGGTCGAGGCTCAAGCGTGTGGGACTCCGGTGATTGCTCTTAATGAAGGCGGTGCAAAAGAAATTGTGAAAGAACCAAGCACTGGGTTGTTTTTTGAAGATCAAGAACCAGCATCTATTATAGCAGCAGTAGAACGGTTCGAACAATTGGACTTTGATGCTAAAAATATAAGAGAACAGGCACTTGTATTTAGTGAGGAAAGATTTACCAAAGAATTTAAGTGTTATGTAGATGAACGGATCAAGGAATGGGAAAAAAATTAAGCAAAGATAAACTTTAGATGAAGGTTGTCTTTACACATGGTTACTATATAGCTGAAGATGAAAAGGAGCAGAAGATCATGCGTCCTTATCCTCCATTGGGTATCTTATACCTATCTGCTTGGTTGGACAAACACAGTGTAGACAATGAAATCTTCGATACTACATTCTCTCGTAAGACCTTATGCTATGATTACCTACTAGAGCAAGTCCCTGATGTACTTGCTATCTATACCAACCTCATGACTAAGCTCAATGTCATCGAGATGATCCAGTTTATCAGATCAAAAGAGGAACTTAAAGGATGTAAAGTTATATTGGGGGGGCCAGATGTCAGACATAATAAGATAGATTATCTTGGAACAGGAGCAGATATCATCGTAGTCGGAGAAGGGGAAGAGACGATGTTGGAGATCGTTCAAACAATATCAAAGGGGAATACTACTGAATTTGGACATATAGATGGCCTTGCCTACAGGTCAGTGGATGGCGATATAATAAGTACAGGCGAGCGAACTAAGATCAAAGATGTTAACGAGTTGCCATTGCCTAATCGGCATAAGATACCTATGCACAAATACCTTCAAACCTGGAAAGATCATCATGGTAAGAGTGCGATGACTGTAAGTACTCAACGAGG
>CAZRXJ010000467.1:0-2536 GCA_964604025.1 uncultured Saprospiraceae bacterium
GCTTGTAGGGTTATTGGGATTGCAGACATAGACGAGTCTCGTTGCTTGCGTGACACGTGCCTCCATAGCAGATAGATCATGCGTCATATCTTTTGTAACAGGTACTTTATGTATGTATGCACCGAAGTGTTCGGCATAATTCTGAAGTGCGAGAAAGACTGGATCTGCAGCAACTATATTAGATCCCTCTCCTCCATAGACTAATCCTGCCATTTTCAATCCTTCTGTCGATCCAGCTGTAAGTATGATGTTATCTTCAGATACATCATGCTTCTTTGAAAGCGCCTGTACGAGTTCCTTGTAAAACATGCTTGGGTACCTACAGACATTTTCAAAGTCTTGGATCATTGCTTCTCGTACCACTTGAGATGGACCATAGGGATTTTCATTGGAACTTAGTCTTACTATTTTATCACTAGGGGAGTTGAGTGATTTTTCTGTATCGCTACAAAATAAATCTCTATAATTAGTATTGCCTACAAAAGTTGAAACACCAGCAAGACCAGTTGCTTTGATCCAATTTCTTCTATCTATGTGTTTCATATCTTACATTGTTGATTGTACAATGTAAGATATTTCAAAAAGATAATTGTTCTATTTTCTGATATATGTAGTATTACTCTATAGTATCCATTATACTCCCGCTTAGAAACATAAGTTCCAATTCCAATAACTTGGCTTGAAACCTTGCTTGATTGTACCCTGTCTCAGATTGTAGGAGATTCAATTGCGCCTGACGAAAATCAACGGAGCTGACTTGTCCAGCATTAAAAAGATCAGTTGTACGATTCAGGTTTAATCGATTGATCTTCAGACTGTTTTCCTCTACTCTTAATATATAGAGGGCGTTTTGATAATTACCCCAAGCGATGTCGATGTCGCGATTAAGTTCAACTATGATTTGATCTCTTGTCAAGGATTCAGATTCCATTATGATCTGAGCATTCTGTTCTAATATTTTCTTTTGACCGCCATCTGATATGTTCCAATTGAGTGTTAGACCCAGGTTGAGTCCAGAACTTGTCGAGTTCTGGATAAATGCTCCAGGTGCATTATCCTGATAGTTATAGTTGACACCAGCATTAGCTCCTATAATAGGTCTGTTGATAGTCTGGATAATATCTATATCCAGTTGATTGATTTGTTGTTGTTGATCGGACAATAGGATATTAACATTATTTTCAATTGCATTTTCTAATAGTGACTCTTTATTCATATCAGGACGATATGTCACTTCTGATTTTATGCTGTATGAATCATCTATTTGAGTACCTATAATTACTTCCAGATCTCTTTTAGCATTTTCTAGTTGTTGTGTAACATTAAGAAAGTTCACACTATCACGACTGATGTCTACTTGAGCATTAAGGATGTCTAATTTCAAGCCTTGACTTAAGTCATATCTCAATTGGACTCGTTCTTTGCGTTTCCTTGAAAGAGACAGAGCTTCTTCAACTGCTTTTTTGTTCTCGGATAATTGGGCGATCACATAGTATTGATTATATACTTGTATGACCGTGTTTTCGATCGACTGTCGCAATTGGATATTAGAAAGATTGATTCTTTCTTTCATCTGATCCAGGCGAATGCCTCGTGATTTGTCTAGTATGGTATAGTTAGCATTGACTGACCCGCCTGCAGCCCAAGATACGGCTGTTCCCGTTGAAGTCTCTGTGCCATTGACGAAAGTCTGTGTAGCACCACCCAGTGTGGCGTTAGGTCCCAACGTGGCATTGACTGTAGGTTTGTAACCATTATTTTCTTTCGTTGCATTGTTCTCAGATATTCTAATGTTTTGCTCAGCTAACTGAACACTGAAGTTGTGTTCTATTGCAAGCTTGACTGCATCTGATTCAGTGAGTACCAATTGCGCAGACAAGTCGATTGATATGATATTGACAATTATAAAAGCAGTGAACGCACTAAAGAGTAAACTAGTCTTTCTCAAAGTCATGATGATATGGTTTGTTCACTTATGTATTTTTGTTCTTTGACTACTCTTTCTAAATCACGACCATCCACCCACTGACCAGATCTCAACCAATATGAAACACGCTTGATGTCATTAAAAAATGAAAGAAGAAGTGGCAGAAGATATAATGTCAAGAATGTAGAAAATGCAATGCCATAAGCAACCGCTATGGCCATAGGAATTAGAAATTGAGCGGAGAACCCAGATTCAAATATCAAAGGCGCAAGTCCAGCTACAGTTGTAATCGAAGTCAAAAAGATAGCTCTAAAACGTTGCTTACCGGCTTCAAAGAGGGCCTCGTCGAACGATAATCCAGTTGCTAACAGATTGTTGAATTTTTTGATCAAAACCAAACCGTCGTTCACTAATATACCAACTAGTGCTACGATACCCAGTATAGACAACATGTTAATAGACATATCGTGGAGCCAATGTCCCCATGCGACACCAACCAAACTAAATGGAATTAGAATGAATAGCATGATGGGTTGAGAATAAGATCTAAATGTAAAGGCGATCACGACATACATGAGTAAAAAGATAGTAGGGAGTATAGATCTCATG
>CAZRXJ010000468.1:0-2534 GCA_964604025.1 uncultured Saprospiraceae bacterium
ATGATTAAAGAACAGATGAATAATTGATCAAGTTTCATCGCAGCAATTCGAAAAATAGATAATTTAACCAATTTGTCTATTACTATAACGTATGATTTTGATAATTGTAGCAACTGTAGCTTTTGACAATCGGAATGATATGCTATTTACTCTCTAATAACAAGTCTATCTTTTTTGAAATAAAGTCTAATAATGGTTCTTTAGAAAAATCCTTAAATGAACCTTTATTCCAAATGTTTCTCACAACTAAACTCTCATCTATAAGAATCACTTTCGGAAAAAACTTTATGCCAAGATCTTGACTATAATTTTGTGCATTGACTAGATGATATATAATAAAATTGTGAAGGTCAATATATGGCTCGATTTCAACTATATCATCGGATGTAATGGTGATAACATTCATTAGACTTCCATATTTCTCATGTATCGTATTCATTGCTGGAATCAAGTCCAAACAATACTGACAATAAGAGTTCCAAAATAAGATGATTGAGGGTTTTCCTTTCAAGATATCCGATATAATCGATGTGCCACGTCTTTCCTCAATCGAAAAGAATGGCAATTCTTTATTGATTAAGTCATTAAGTTTTTCCTCAGATACTAGTTCCATGAACTTAGGATCACTCAATACATCTTCTTTTTTTTTGTCTAAAAAAAGATCATACTCCAGTGAATCAATTGTCTGACTATATGAAGTTAAAAGTAAGGAAGTAAAGAAATATAGAAGAATAGATCTAACCATGAATTGAAAACATTAAGTTTCCATAATACCTTTATTAGTGATTAGTTATAAAGAAACCAATGTGCTTGTATCAATCTCTTATATATGGGTAATCTTCCTGCGTATAGTTGTCTTCGTACAATGCTTGAGGGTCGGGAAGAGGAGATTGTTCTGCAAAAGCTGTAGCCTTTTCTATCTCTTCTTTGATGGCGTCTTTAATTGCATCGACTTCTTTTTTAGTTGCAATTTTGTTTTTCAAAATTGTGTCTTCAGTCAACGAAATTGGATCCAATGCTTTGTAACTTTCCAACTCTTCCTTAGTACGATATTTTGCTGGATCTGATACAGAATGGCCTCTATATCTGTATGTTTTAATTTCTAAGAAGTATGGTCCCTTACCAGATCTGATGTGTTCAGCTGCTTCTAACAAAGCGTCATGCACTTTCTCTGGAGACATGCCATCTACATCTTTGCTTGGCATATTAAATGCTTCTCCGATATGATGAATCTCTGTGACATTGGAAGTTCGCTTAACAGAAGTACCCATGGCATAACCATTGTTCTCACAGATATAAAGAACGGGCAGCTTCCAAGTCATTGCCATATTAAAAGATTCATATAAAGCGCCTTGTCTAGATGCTCCATCACCGAACATGCAAACAGCAAGGTTTTCAGATTCTCTATATTTTTCAGCCAGTGCAATGCCTGTACCTATTGGGATTTGTGCACCTACGATGCCATTCCCTCCAAAGTAGTTTAGCTCCTTAGAGAAGAAGTGCATAGACCCTCCTTTGCCACCTACACAACCATCTACTTTACCATATAATTCAGCCATGCAGGAATCAGAAGTCAATCCTCTGGATAAAGCTATACCATGTTGTCGATAAGCCGTGACCACCTTGTCTTCTGGCCTAATAGCGGATGCAAGACCAGCTGCTATGGCTTCTTGTCCTATATATACATGGCAAAATCCTCTAATCTTCTGTTGTGAGTATGCCATCAATGCTCTTTCTTCAAACCTTCTAACCCTTAACATTGTCTCATACCACTTCAAGTAGGTAGCCTTACTATACTTTCCTGTTTTTTTAGAGGTGGTCTTTTTTCTTGTTGATTTCTTTACTGCTACAGCCATTTCTATAAGTGCTTGATCATGATGATAAACGAGGAGAATATATCAAAGTTGATACCAAGGAGCAGAATGTCTCATTCTCATCGTGAAATTAAGGATTAATTGAGACAATTGTAATGACAATCTTGTGATTCTTATTGCGACAAGTAGCATCTTTAGGCTTAGATGGATATTGCAAGACTTAAGTTAGCCAACTTTAAGAACTATGCCTCAGCGGATGTCTCTTTTGACCAAAAAGTCAATATTATCTATGGCGACAATGGATCAGGTAAAACCAATATCTTAGATGCCATCCACTTCTTATCAGTATCCAAAAGCTATTTTGGTCTTTCCGACAAATATTTAATAAAGGATAGCGAAGAGTTCTATCGATTAGAAGGACATTATCGCATCGATGATAAAAATGAACACATTGTCATAAAGTACAAACGAGATCAAAAAAGAGATATACTTGTTAATGCTAAGAAGTTGAAAAGAGTCAATGACCTCATAGGCAGGTTACCCGTCGTCCTAATTGCTCCAGATGACATTAATATCGTAAAAGGTGGAAGTAAAGAACGCAGAGACTATTTTAATAAGTGGCTATGTCAATCTGATCGTAAGTATCTCGACTCATTAATGGCATACAATAGATTACTAAGGCAGAAAGATGCACTTCTTAAGGGTGACTATACGCCCGAT
>CAZRXJ010000469.1:0-2526 GCA_964604025.1 uncultured Saprospiraceae bacterium
CCGTCTTCATCAATAGAAAAAGAGCACCGCCAAGAAGCCAGATTCTATTGCGATACATCTTTAAAAAGATTGGAAATCTTCTAACTAGATTCTTTTCCCATTGCTTGTACATTCTATCCTGCTTCGGTAACATCCAGTTAGGTGTACGTTGGAATACGACTACCTTTTTAGCTTCTTTGGCTATCTGAGGTATGAACTGGACTGCGCTTGCAGCATTGCCGATCACACCTACAGCTTTACCTTTTAGACTAACACTGTGATCCCACTTGGCGGAGTGATATGATGCTCCCTGAAAAATATCTATACCCTCTATGTTAGGCATTGAGATATGATGAAGTTGACCTAATGCAGGGATAAAGAACTTTGCTTTATAGTGATCTCCGTCTTTGGTGTTGATCATCCAATGATCTTCTTGCCAATGGGCTGAAGTCAGTTCCTTATTAAGATGAGTGTGTTCTTCAAGTTTGTATTTAGCATAACAGTGACTAATATAATCTAGGATCTGAGGTTGATGAGACCATTTGTATTCCCAGTCTGGATATGGTTCAAAAGAAAAACTATATAACGCTGATGGTATATCGCATTCAGCGCCAGGATATGTATTTTCTCTCCAAGTGCCACCGATGTTATCAGCTTTTTCTATTATGATGAAGTCATGGATATCATTTGCCTTGAGCGTTATCGCCATACATATACCTGAGAACCCTGAGCCCACTATGACTGCACTGTACATCCTACATAGTTAAGATTATATCTCAAGAGAATAGAAGATATACATCAGAAATGTAGTGTCGATGAAAACTTCACTTTTTGCTATCTTACTCTTCTAACAACAGAACGATGGACAAAAAACGAAGGAAAACGATAAAATATATAAGCCAAGGTCTTATATCTGCTGGAGTACTAGGTGCGGGTACTTCTTTAGTATCATGTGACTCTAAGGCTGCCAAAGCGGCAAAAGAAGGTTATAAAGCTGGAATTGAATCTAATATGAAAAAGCCATTTTTTGATATATCACTTGCTCAGTGGTCCCTACACAAGTCTTTTTTTGGTGATGCCTTGAAGGGAGGTTTTGGTGGCTTTGCTAAGGCCTTAAGAGAGGATCCTGATTCTTTATTGCAAGGAGTACTTGATCCTATAGATTTTCCTGCTATTGCAAAGAAAGAATATGGTGTGGATGCGGTAGAGTTTGTCAATACATTCTACTATTCGAGAGCCAAGGACATGAACTATCTCAAGGATCTCAAAGATCGATGTGATAGCGAAGGAGTCAAGGCAGTCTTGATCATGTGCGATGCACTTGGAGATCTGGGTGATAGCGATAGTAAGAAGCGCAAGCAAGCGGTAGAAAACCACCATCCTTGGGTAGATGCTGCTAAGTACATGGGGTGTCATGCGATAAGAGTAAATGCAGCTGGCACTGGCTCTGCAGAAGAAGTCAAAGATGCTGCTGTACAGGGTTTAGGATTGCTAACAGAATATGGTCAACAGAATGATATCAATATCATAGTTGAAAATCATGGGAGTTACTCTTCTGATGGTGCTTGGTTGTCATCTGTTATGGCTGCTGTTGACAATCCATATTGTGGCACCCTACCAGACTTTGGTAACTTCTGTATCGAACGCAATCCAGACTTTAGTTGTAAGAAAGAATATGATCGATACAAAGGGATGAAGGAGCTTATGCCTTATGCAAAAGGTGTTAGCGCTAAGGCAAATGATTTTGATGAAGATGGTTACGAGATAAATATAGATTTTAGAAAAATCCTTCAGATTGTAAAAGACGCAGGCTACACAGGTTATATAGATATAGAATATGAAGGCCAGACACTTAGCGAACCAGATGGGATAAGAGCTACCAAGGCTTTATTAGAAAAAGTGGGTGCAGAGTTGGCATAAATGAGCTTGGACAAGTTGGTTATTGGTTTGGATTTTGGTACAGATTCTGTAAGGGCAGTTTTGGTAAACGCTCTTGATGGTACTACAATCGAAAGCGATGTCCATTATTATAAAAGATGGAAACAAGGATTGTTCTGCGATCCGACAAAAAATCAATATCGCCAACATATTTCAGACCATATCGAAGGTCTTGAAGTAACTGTAAGTTCTATTATTAAGCGTTCTAAAGTAGATCCTTCAAGTGTAAAGAGTATCTGCATTGATACCACAGGATCTTCTCCTATAGCCGTCAATAGATCAGGTCAGCCGCTGTGTCTAACTGAAGGATTAGAAGACAATCCTAATGCCATGGTCATCTTGTGGAAAGATCATACAGCTATAGATGAAGCAGAAGAGATAAATCGACTCGCGCGTTCATGGGGTGGAACTGATTTTACAAAATACGAAGGTGGCATATATTCTTCCGAATGGTTTTGGGCGAAGATCTTACATGTGATCCGTGAAGATGAAGTTGTAAAACAAGCCGCTTACTCGTGGATGGAGCATTGTGATGTTCTTTCATATTTGCTAACCGGTTCGGAGGATCTTGCTTCATTCAAAAGAAGCCGTTGCGCAGCTGGTCATAAA
>CAZRXJ010000470.1:0-2512 GCA_964604025.1 uncultured Saprospiraceae bacterium
ATCTTTATCCTAGGCGTTGTAGTGATCGGGCAATCAGAGCAAATACTTGCGCCAGTGAAGGTGAGAAATAAGTAGACAAAGAATTTAAATTTTAGTTTATAAAAAAAAGGAAAGTGCAATTGCACTTTCCTTTTTTTTATGCTTCTTGACATTGGCTCTTTCGTCGAGCGGTTATAAACCTTGGAATGGGTAGTCTATTAAACTCTACTATGTATCGAATGAACAAAAAAAAGAGCGTAGATTACACTCCGCTCTTTTCAAATCTTTATCCTTTATTTTAGAACCAAGAACTCTTCCGACGTCTCCTTCTCCTTTTTGTGGTCGGAACACCCAGTACACCCAGCAAGCCACGAGTTAACTCTCGAGCTATCGTTCTACCTACTTGTCTTGTAGCTGTGCTATTCAAGATCTTTTCTGTTGTACTTTTTTCTTTTCTAGTGCGACCTCCTGATCTTTTCGTTTGCTTTTCTTCATGTTCTTCTGTTCGAGCATCATCAATCTTAGCAGATAAGATCTCATATGCACTTTCTCTATCGATCACTTCATTGTACTTGTCGACAAGCATAGAATCGCCCAAGATCATATCGATCTCTTTGGGTGTAAGCACATCCATTCGTGATTGAGGAGCGCGAAGATATACATGCACCAGCGGTGTTGGTATCCCCTTCTCATCAAGTGCTGTCATGAATGCCTCACCGATCCCTAACTCCGTAATCAATTGTTCGACATCATAATATTCAGAGATGGGATAATTCTGCGCTGCTAGTTTTATAGCTTTTCTATCCTTGGCGGTAAATGCTCTGAGAGCATGTTGGATCTTAAGACCTAACTGACCCAATACATCGTCAGGGATATCTGCAGGATTTTGGGTGATGAAGAAGACACCAACTCCTTTAGATCTGATCAACTTTACGATTGTCTCTATCTGATTAAGCAGTACAGAACTGGCCTCTTCAAATACCAAATGCGCTTCATCTATAAACAAGCAAAGCTTAGGTTTTTCTGCATCTCCTTGTTCTGGAAATGTAGCATATATTTCAGCTAATAGCTGGAGCATAAATGTTGAAAATAACTTCGGCTTGTCTTGTATATCTGTCAATCTTAATATTGAGATGATCCCTTTGCCTGTTGCATCTTTCTGAAGTAAATCTTGAGGATCAAACGATCGTTCGCCAAAGAAAGAATCTGCTCCTTGTTGTTCTAATGCAATCACATTTCTAAGTATCGTACCGATAGACTGCGAAGACATGCGACCATATTCTTCTGATATTTCAGCCTTGCCATCTGTAGAAGCATAGTTGAGCACCTTCTTTAGATCATTGAGATCTAATAGTGGCAGGTCATTATCATCACAATACTTGAATAGTACTGACAGGATACCCGATTGTACATCGCTCAGTTCTAAGATCTTAGATAAGAGGACTGGTCCAAACTCTGATACTGTAGCTCTTAATCTCGCACCTTTCTCATCAGATAATGTAAGAAACTCAACAGGTGAAGATGCAGCCGCAAAGGGAAATCCAATCTTCTCATGGCGCTCATCGATCTTAGGATGACCTGGGCTCTCAACAGCAACGCCACTGAGATCTCCTTTTATATCCATCACGAGCGATGGTACTCCATTCTCTGAGAGTTGTTCTACGAGGATCTGCAAAGTCTTAGTTTTACCTGTACCAGTTGCACCAGCGATAAGGCCATGACGATTAAGTGTCTTAAGTGGTAGTCTCACAAAAAGTTCTTTGGCTACATCTTCTCCTTTCTTGGCGGCACCCATGATGATAGATGGTCCTTCAAACTTGTAACCTTCGGCCACTTCTTTTATAAATGCTTCGTTCTTATCCATAGTGCGTTTTAGTTCTTAATTATTGTTCCAATTTTTAACTCTATTCTTATATCTCTTTTGGCTCAATGGCCAATCATCAATATCATACTTTGATTCTACACGTGTCTCGATGCCATTGCTGTCATACAAGTCATCGAAGAAGTTCAATCCAAGCTTCTTTTCAATCTCATCTATGCTCATTGCATAATCATATAATGAACGATCACTAACTTTGTGAGGAGTTATAAACCCTATCCCCTTCTTATCACTTCCGTTAATATCTATAATGATCTTATAAAAAGCGTCAGGTACTCTTACTTTGGACGACTGACCGATATAATCGGTCACATTGGAAAATATAGGACCTGTGGCTACATAGAGTTCGTCATATTCGTAAGCCCAATCTCTAACTGATTCTTCTAGCTCTCGCCATATTCCGCCGTTGAAGCCCGTTAGCTGAGGTGTCATATTGGACATATAGAAAGTCTCCTGCATAGCAGTTGTACTAAAGGCCATATCACCAGCTGGCACCATATGTCCTCGACTGTAGCCACTGCGGGTATAGTCACTGTGCTTGGCAGATCTTGATGAGATATCTGGATCCATTTTGAATCTATCAGCCCTGGGCACATTGGGTACACGCAATGATTCTTTGGTTAACTTATATGTAACCCAATCTGGCTGTTCATG